>DATBMR010000243.1:0-6042 GCA_036554745.1 Binatia bacterium | reverse complement strand
CTCATGAACCACTTCGTGGTGATCTCTCCGATTTCAGTCTGGTTCAGCTTCGGCACGCTTGGAAGCGCAGCGCTAATTCAGCTTCTTTAACTTTTGCAGGCTGCGCAGCTCGCGCGGCGGCTTGAGATGCTGGCCCATGATCGTCCAGGAAACTTCACCGACGTAAATATCGCCTCGTGAATCGATGGCGATACCGTGCGGCGCGATGAACTGCCCTGGCTTCTCACCGCCGTGAATGTCACCGAGACGCGCCAACCGCTTGCCCTTCTTGTTATAGATATCGACGCGGTTGCCGAGATTCGGCGCGTCCTTGTTGACACCCAGTCCGGGACCCAGCTCGCCGACGTAGCAGATCGGCTCATTCTTGGTCACGTCCATGTAAAGCGCGCATGGACGGTGCATGTTGTTCCATTGGGTTTCATATTTACCGTTGCCGTCGAAGACCTGAATGCGGTTGTTCTCACGATCGGCGACGTAAACCCAGCCGTCCTTGTCTGTCACGATGTTGTGCACAATGTTGAACTGCCCCGGATCGCAGCCCGGCTCGCCCCACGACAAAAGCAGTTTCCCGTCGGGTGAGTACTTGTGCACCCGAGAATTGCCATAGCCGTCAGAGACGTAGATGTCGCCCGCGGGCGAGAAGGCGACGTGGGTGCAACGGTTGAAGGGCTCGCCGGATTGGTAGGGCGCGCATTTTCCCGGCACTCCGATCGTCATGAGAATTTTGCCGTCCAGGGTGCACTCGCGCACCGTGTGGTCTCCGTCATCGGTCAAAAAAATCGAGTCATTCGGTCCGATGGTCGCCCCATGCGCGCGTTTGAAAACCCCGTCGCCCCACGAACGGAGGAAATTGCCTTCGCGGTCGAGCACGATCACCGGATGCTTGCCGCGGGTGAAGCAGTACACCTGATCCTTGTCGTCGACCGCGACCGCCGCGACTTCTTGATAAGTCCAGCCGTCCGGCAGCCTGCCCCACTCTTCGATTACTTCGAAACGATAATTACCGCTCCCAAGCACGACGCCCATAATCATCTTCCTCCTTTGATCCGGTTAGGTTCCCGCGTCTCGAGTCTGAGGTTGGAGTGAGCCGGAGACTCTAGACCTGGACTCCAGACTATTGTTGCGATTCATGCTCATAAACCTGACGCCACGCTTCAAAGCCTCCGTTCATGCTGGCGACGTTTGTAAATCCATTCTCGATCAGAAACGCAGTAGCTCCAAGGCTGCTGTTGCCGTGATAGCAGTAAACCACGACCGCCTGTTCTCTCCTCGTGTTTTTTAAAAACTGCTGGACGTTGCCGTCGTGGAGATGGATCGCGCCCGGAATCCGCGCCGCGCGGTACGACGCCGGATCGCGGATATCTACGAAGAGGCATGTCTTTCCGTCCAGCTTCTGCTTGGCATCATCAATTCGAATCTGCGGTATCTCCATTCTATGATCAACCCTTCTACAAAGTAGTCACCGGACGCCCGGACAACGCCGAGCGAAATTTCCCTCAGCACATCGCGGGGCTCAGTGCGCTCTGCCCCTCTGCGCGCAAGGCTGTTACCGCGGCAGCTGTGCCGCTACGTCGTCGTTTTATCAATGTCGACCCCACCTGTCTACTGCGAAAAATCTCGTCACCGATCGTGTGTTCGGTCCGCTTCTGCTGCTATAATTGCGCGCCATGAAGATTTCTCCGATCGCCTATTTCGGCTTGGCGGCGATCTGCCAGACCGCAGGATCATCCGGCGCTGCGATGCTGGCGCCGTTTTTCATGAAGGACCATGGCTACTCGATCGCTCTGGTCGGCATCCCGCTGGTCGCCAATGGCATCGGTCGAGTGTGCTCGGATCTTTTCTCAGGTCTGATGGCGACCTACTTCAGTTCCGGTGTCTTGATGGTCGCGGCGGTCACCATCGGATTGGCGATGAGTGTCATCGGCTATTTGTTTCTTGACGTGATGCCGGTGTATCTCGCCGTTTTTACGATCTTCGGTTTGACCGAAGCGATGTTTGCACTTTCGTTGAGAAAAATCGGCTTCGATCAATCTTCCCCCGAGCGTCAGGGAAGGGTTCAAGGGCAGATGGCGTCCGCGTTGGGTGTCGGCTTTACCCTCGGCCCTCTGCTCGGCGGGTTCGTTGGCAAATGGTTGGGGCCCAACGCGCTCTTTCTGCTTTACGCTTTGCCCGAAGTGCTCGCGCTCATTCTCGTTTTTCTGGGGGGCGCTCATCGCTATCGGAGAACCGCAAGCGATCCCTCGACCACTCTCTGGCGCGAGGGAATGAACCTGCTTCGCAAACCTGCTTTTCTCGCCTCCTGTCTGGCAATCTGTCAGTCTTTCTTTTTTCTCGTTGGTGTTACCCGCGTGGCATTTCCCTTTCTTGCGGTTAACGAGCGCGGCTTGGGGTTAGAAATCGTCGGCACGATGGTGGCCATATCACGGCTGACGGACACGGCCGGCCGTTTTACCGGCGGTTTATTAGCCGACCGGATCAAAGCGTCGCGGGTGATCCTTCTCGGTGTCGCGCTCGGCATCCCGATGTTCATCTTGCAGATCTACGGTACCGATTTCGTTACCCTGCTGCTTCCGCTGATGTTCATGACCATGGGGTTCGGATTTAGCAACGTCGGTTCGACAACTTTTGCGCTGCAAGCGGCACCCTCGGCGGCCAAAGGAATGAGCCTGGGTCTTTCGCGCGCATCGACATCGGTCGGCCAAATGGTCGGACCGTTTCTCTGCGGCGTACTGATCGAAAAATTGGGCTATGACCGGGGATTTCAGGCGATGGCGTTGATTTCCGCAGTGGTTTTGGTCATGACGTGGGCAGGATTAAGACGGCAAGCTCAGTGACTGGCGTAGCTGGGGTATTTGAGTGGTGGAGTAATGGATTCGTTAATTCGCAACCCTCCAGTACCCCAACACTCAAATTTTGCGCTATCGCAGTCCCTTGTACTCTTCGCCGATGCCGAGATCTTTGAGATACTCGATACTGTTATTCGCGTAACCCACCTGCCCGGCTTTCTCGGCACGCCAAGCATCAAGGTATTTGAGGATCTCGTCGAGCGGCAGAACATCCGCGTACTTCTGGTTCATGTCAAATAGATTGATCGCATGACAAGCTTCATGGCGGTCGAACACGCACTCTTCGGCGACAACCATGCGCATCCGGTTGGTCGTGCCATCGACCACGCTCGCGCGCACGCAGCCGCTGGTACTCTCGCCGCAGGTAATAATCGTGTCGACTCCGAGAAAATTGAGATGGCCGATCAGCGGCGTACCCCAAAACGCGCTGGGCGAAGTCTTCTTGAGCACAGTTTCGCCGGGGATCGGTTTCACTTCCTCGACGATATCGAAGCGGCGGCGGAAGCGGCCCAGTTCGTCCTTCGACATGGTCGCGCGCTGCTTGCCGTCACGGCGGAACGACCAAGGCTCGACCGCGACGCCGTCGAGGCCGGTCACGTGAATCACAGGGATGCCAACCTCACGGGACTTCGCGAGCAGTTTCTGAATATAGGGAAGCGCGTTCCACCCAGCTAGACCGCAACTGCCCGGCCATGTCTTGATCGCCTCAGTTACGATCTCGGGCTTGTCGCCAAAAACCCAGCGGTAAAGATCGATCAACAACAGCGCCGGCCGGTCGCCGAAACCCACGCGGCGATCGGGTTTATTGACTAAGGTTGCCTTGTCTTGCTCGGTCAGGAAACGATCCCAAACTCTTTCGGCCATTGAATCACCTCCATGTTTCGCGCTTGGACCCATACCTATCATTCCGGTGATTCGGGGGTCAAGCTAGTCCAGTCTCTATTGGCCGGCGGTTTCGAAAGCGTTATAGTCGCTCACCGGAGGAGTTATGAAAGAGCTAATCCCTATCGATCTCAAACGCGTGATCGACGACGTCAAAGCCGAAGGCAAAAGCCGACGCGTCTTGTGGCAGGACTCGGAGTCCATCGCCTTTTTGAGCAGCGGGCGCAAAGAACGTTGGGACTTTCACATCGACCCGGCGGACGAGGTGACCCTGCAACTGACCGGAGTTCAGCATCTGGTCTATCGAACGGTCGACGGCAAGCAACAAACGGCCGATATCAAAGCCGGGCAAATCCTGCTTTGTCCCGCGGGAGTGCCTCACTCGCCGCGACTCGAGCAGGACTCATGGTTCATCGTCTTTGAACGCAAACGCCGCGCCGGCGAGCAGGATCATTTCCAGTGGTTCTGCAATGAGTGTGGCGATAAAGTTTATGAAACCTCCGTTGAGGTCGGCGACTACCGTGCCGATCCCGTAGGGCAGGTTTACCAGAAGTTCTCCAGCGACGAAGAACTTCGCACCTGCAAGCAATGCGGCTACGTCATTCCCGTGCCGCGAGCTTAGCAATGAACTCTCCCGCTTTCTCCACATAATGAGCACCGTATTTCTGCCGCTGGCGAAAACGAGTGCCTTCGACTCCGCATTAAATGACGTTGCGCCACGATCCCTTCGGCAGTAAGTTGAATTCGATGTTCGGTCCGAACGGCAACTATGGCAAGCGCATCACTCAACTGGCGGCCGCTTACCGAAGCGCCGAGGCAGCGGTCGTGCACCAGTTTTTCAAAAAGCGCCGTACCAAGCGTGATCATCTGCGCTGGCTCAAGGCCCAGGGATTCAAGGAGTACTCGGCGATCAAGCCGCTCATCGATGCATTGACGGCGCTTTACCCCAACATCGACCGCGGCGTCGACCGGCGTGATTACGCCGAGCTAATCGAAAAACTGGCGGACGAAGCCAAGCACGCCCGACTGATCATGGATCTGCTGGAAGAAATCACCGGCAGGAAAATCACGCCGCGCGACCTCACCTGGCTGCCACAGGACCGCCGGCTGGCAACCGTACGAGCGAAGTACTCCAAGAGCTACGCGGGACTGTTGCACGGATCACGGAAAATCACCTCGAAAGAAATCAACCGCAGCGATGAAAACCTGGAGCGCGCGGCGATTACGCTCACCGAAGGCGGCGGCGGCGCTCTCTATCAGATCTGCAGCCGTCTTCAAAAAACGGGGTTTCAAGGCAAGATCGCACGGGTGTTTCACGAAATCCTGCTTGACGAAACCGAGCACAAGAATAGCGGCGCTCGCGCGCTGGAAAAATTGATCCACGATAAAAAGACCTTTCGGCGCGCCGCTAAAATCGTCGGCGAAGTTTCGGGGCAGCGCCTGCGCATGCGCAACGAGCAATTCGGTTTTCCGTTGACGAGGCTAGAACTGGCGGCGCTCGACGAGCGCGTCAGGCAAACGATCTCTTGGGGATGATGCTTTACGTCGCCTTATTTCTGTTCACTGTGTTTTTCGGCTCGAGCTCGTCGGCTGTTGAGATACCGCCGCTCAAGACCGGCATCAACGATTTCGCCGGCGTGTTTCCGGCCGCCAGTTACGAGGATCTGGAGCAACGCCTGCGCCGCTTTCATACCGAAACCGCGAACACCGTCATCGTGCTGACCCTCAAAAGCCTCGACGGCGAAGACATCAATTACGCGGCGCGACGCGCTTTTGACGCTTTGCCGGTGAGCGATACAGAACGGCAAAGAAGTGTGCTGCTGTTGGTTGCCCGCGGCGATCGTCAGGTCGCCATTCACTCCGGTGCCCAACTGCAGCCACTCTTTCCCGAACCGGTGTCGAGCCAAAACCTGCTCGCCCAAGCGACCCTTTACTGGGACGGTTGGCGTCCGGATCTCGGCATCCACGGCGCCGTCCACTATCTTTTTCGCGTAATTCGCGGCGACGTGCGGGTCGGCAGTCTGACCGAAGAGGAACGCCTCGAACAAATGTCATTGCGCGGCGGCGAGGCAGGCGCAATCTTCGCGGTCTTCCTAGGACCGATGCTGGCACTGTTCGTCGGCGTGCTTTGGGGCATTTATGCGACCCAGTACGGCGTGCAGCGCAACACGCGGCTCTTGATGGGTGCGATTTTCGGCGGCGCCACCGGCAAGCTGGTTGCGCTGTTGATGTCGATCCTCGGCGGCTACACCGATAGCCTTTGGTATTTCATTATGGCGTTAGCCATACCGCTCGGCTTATTCGGCAGTCTCAC
>DATBMR010000039.1:0-11401 GCA_036554745.1 Binatia bacterium | reverse complement strand
GCTTTGTTTGACAAAGCGATCGGTGACCCAGGAGTTGTAAGCGCGCGCCAGCACGCACGCCCACTCCGGATTTTGTACCAGGCCAAGGCCCAATCCGGCTGTCGGGTAGAGCACCGTGGCGTGAACGCCGAGCTCGTCAAGGAGTTGCAACCAACGCGGCGCGGGAGTCTCCGGATCCTTCCCGGGAACCCCGGTGCCGCGGTTCCAGCCGTCGAGGGAAGGAAAATACGAATAAGTTTCGAAACGAGGCGCACTGGAATATTTGCCGCCGAGATAATCGTGAAGCTCGCGGTCTTTTTCCAATACATGGCCATCGGCATCAATGATCGCATAGTTGACGTTCATGATTCGTCTCCGTTCAAGTCGTTCAAGTCGCCGAGGAGAGGGAGCCAGGAGCTCTTCCCATTACTCCATGACCTCATCCCTCCGTATCTTTACAGGAACGAGATCCCACCATCCACATTGATCGTTTGGCCGGTAATAAAGTCGCTCAGCGGCGACGCGAGAAACAACATTGCGCCGACGACGTCATTGGGCACTTGAATGCGCTTGAGCGCGCGCAGACGTACGGACGACTCTCTGAACTTGATCATTTGTTCGGTCGGATGTTCCTCCGAGAGGGTGTTGCCCGGCGCCAGACAATTGACATTGATGCCGGCATCGCCGACTTCGCGCGCCAGCGTGCGGGTGAAACCGATGGTCGCCGCTTTCGACGTGACGTAGTGAATTCGACCCGGCGATCCTGCAAAGACGGTGCCCGATGCGACAGTCGTGATCTTGCCGGATTTCTGTTGGCGCATGGTCGGCAGCACGGCACGGCAGCATAAAAACAAGCCGCGGAGATTGACCGCCATGAGCCGGTCCCACTCTTCGGGATCGATGGTTTCGATCCCGCCGCGGTTCATCGGCACGACCGAGAACACCGCGGCATTGTTGATCAGCACATCAATGCGGCCGAAGCGCCCGAGGGTCCGTGCGGCCATCTCTTTGGTGGCAGCTTCGTTCGAAACATCCGTTGGGAGCGCCAAGGCTTGCGCTGAAAAGCTCTTCGACACCTCGTCTGCAACCAGGTCGGCCGCCGGCTCGTCGACGTCGGCGACGACAACATGAGCGCCGGCTTGGCCGAATGCTAAGCAGTAAGCTTTACCGATGCCGTGTGCCCCGCCGGTAATAATGACGACTTTGTCTTTGAGTCCCTCAATCATCGTGCGAAAAACATCCGTTCCAGGTTCAACGCCGCGGAAAATGCCTTTTGCGATTGAACGTTGAACCTGAAACCTTGAACGAAATTCAGCTATCCGAGTGCGGGATTGATCAACGCTTTGGTCGGAAAAGTTCCAGGCACTTCGCCGCCGATGGCGCGAATGCAGTGCTCGATTTCTTTGAGCGGAAATACGTGGCTGACCATTTGCTGCACCGGAAATTTGGTCTCTTCGATGATGCGCAGAGCGGCTTCGGTCGCGTCGTTGTCGGCAGTGAAGCAGCCCTGAAGCTTGATTTCATTCCAGACCAGCTTGTCCATTAGCATCGGCGTCACGGTGGTATCGCCGGTCAGGCCGCCGAGCACCATGGTCGCCTGCCGGTGCAGGCAATCGACCGATGTGAGAATTGCGTTGGGATTGCCGGAGACATCGACGACGACATCGCACATCTCGCCGTTGGTTTCATCGCGGATGACTTTTGCGACGTCTTCTTCTTCGACGTTGATCGTGCGGGTGGCGCCGAATTTTTTCGCAAGCTCCAGCCGCGGCTTGTCGCGGTTGATGCCGGTGACGAATATTTTAGCCGCGCCGGCGTGCTTAGAGGCAAAGGTGCACGAAAGCCCTTGTTGGCCGGGTCCCTGGATCAACACGTAATCCCCCATCTTGACGCCGCCACGGCGAATCGCCCACTGAAAGCCATTCGCCATCACCGAGCCGATCAGCGCGGCCGCTTCCGCGGGCAGCGAATCGCTGACTTTGGTAGCGAGAACATCCGGGGCCAAATAAAGATAGTCAGCAAAGCCGCCGAACAGATGCGGCGGTTTATCGCACTTGGTCCGGCCGCCGTAATTGGTTCGCTGCCGGCAAAAGCGCTGATTATTGCGCCGGCAATCGGCGCAACGGCCGCAGCCGAGGGCCCCCTTGAGGATGACGCGGTCGCCTTCTTTCACTTTGTGAATGCGGGCGCCATCGCGTCCCAGTTTTTCAATGCGGCCGAGAATTTCATGACCGAGAATGATCGGGTAATCGACCTTGAGCTTGCCGTGCAGATACTTGACGTCCGTGCCGCAGACGCCGCCCATCTCGATTTTCACCAACCCGCCGTCAGGCGGGATCTCGGGAATCGGGTACTCGCGAATTTCCAGGTTGTCCGGTCCGAGTAGGGTCGCTCCGCGCGCGGTTGCCATGGAAACCTCCCTGTCTTCAATCGGTGCTTTTAAACTGAGAGATGGTGCGCTTCACCGGACTGCGACACACGTCCGACCAACCTAAGCACAAATCCGTTTCGTACAACTTGGATCCGTTCAGCGCCAAGGTCGTCCAAGTGCTCCAAGACGGCTTTCGCATCGCTGTCGTTAAAGAGTACTCAAACGGTTCTCACTTTACCTTGTATTCTTGGCCGAGCTTGTCGATAAAACCGCTGCTGTCGAGTTCCTTGATCAACGACATGTCGACAAAGCGATCGGGATTCTCCTTCAACACTTTGGGATCTTTTTTGCCCACCGCCTGGATTGGCAGAGCGAAATATTCCTTCATGGGATAGGGTTTCAGGGGGAAATCGTATTCGCGAAAATTTTCTTCGAGCACCTCGCGGTCCTGGAGTTTCATGTATTTGGACAAAACCTTCAGGGCGAATTCCTTGTCTGATTTGTAGACGTGGATGCCTTCGATCATGGCTTTGGTGAAATTGATAAGATCGGCCCGGTGCTGGTTAATGTAGGATCGCCGGGCGACGAAAAACAGGCTGGAATAGGGAATGTTCAGCTTCGAGGCGTCGATTAACAGTGTCATTCCCAATTTACGCGCCTGCAACGTCATCGGCGGAGTCAGCATCGCGGCATCCGCGTTGTTGGTCTCAACCGCGGCTATACGGTTCGACTGGTTACCGACCTGGAGCAGTGCGACATCGGTATCCGGTTTGAGTCCTTCGCGTTCCAGCAAATAGCGCGCCGCGAAGTCGGCGTTGCTGCCAAATCGGCTGATCGCAAGGCGCTTCACTTGTTTGACGCTCGTTATGCCTTTGCGCGCGAAAATGCGGTTATCCATGCTGTTGCCGAGACGGCCGAACATCGTCAGGTCGAGACCTTTGAGAGTCGTCTCGATCACCACCTGAGGTGAAAACATCCCGACCTGGGCATCGCCGGAAATGAGCGCCGCCGCTGCGGACGTTGCACCCTGGATGAAAATGAGCTGGCCGTTGTTGCCGTACTTTTCGAACAGCTTGGCTTCTTTGGTGACCCATAGAGGGGCAAACTGGCCGACTTCACTGGTCCACACGACGTTAATGTTTGCGGCCGAAACAGGCATCGCGTAGATGAGAATAAAGCCTGCGACGAAATTTAAAAAAGCGCGTTTCAGTCTCATGCGTTCTTCTCCCTGGTTGAGATGACGTTGACCTTTCGAATGACGTTTGCTCTCTCCCTATACTGCCGAACCGAAGTTGAATCAAGTTCGCCACCGCGCAACCGAAACGATCGAGAACTAACCCTAATCCGACATTAACTTCACGTTGGCTCGGACACTGAGTCCTACAGCCGCGGGCAATAGATACTGCGTCAATGATGGCCATCCGCAACCCCACCACACCGACGGTGATATTTTCATCCCTCGGTCTTCAAACCATCCATACGCTCACGTGCCCACGGCTTGCGGACTCACCGCCCTCGCCGCATAAGCTTATTTGCGGAGAGGTTTTGTTCGGATTAGGGCTAAGGACGCGTCAGTAGGCCATGACGCGCCAAACGGATGGCATAACTTCCGCCGGCGCAGTTGCTTCGCGCACGGTGAGCTGTTCGTACAACTCACAGCCGGTTGTAAATGCCGGCTGCTTTCCTACGAGGCCGGACCGGCGGCGTCGGTCGTGATCCGCACCACGCGGGCCAGCGCGAGTCCAATTCAATGGATCGATCGACAAGACTTCGATGACTTCAATTTTGTGTCAAGGCGAGGCCGAGCAGCACCACGATCGGGCCCAGCGCAGCGTTGATTTTCAACAGCAGGAACCAGCGCCGCCATTGCGACAGCAAAGGTTCGGGCCAGACGGTGAAATCTTGCGATAGTTGCGCAGTTAAATCGGCTATCACCGGGGCATATTTAAAGACTTGTAGACTATGGTGGACGACCATCGCGCCGAAAAGAAAAAGCTTCACACTTAACAAGATGCCCCACCCTTGGCCCGGCATCGCCGCGGCGTGCGCCCGCGCGGCCAGATTGAAAATACCGGTCAGCAGTAAAAGCGCGATGGCGATCCAGGAAACGGTTTCGAGGCCGATTCTCCCTTGGTTGAGCGTTTTGATCGCGAGCTTTGGCTCCAATTCATGCACTGCGGGGCCGAGCACGATCAAAAAAAACACGATGCCGCCGAGCCACAGCGCCAGCGCAATCAGATGAACCATTGAGCTCACGGAGTATGCAATCGCCACGGCAGCACGCATCATCGCTAAGCTCTGCTATATTCGCAGAAAGCCTTTGCAAATCAACGGCATCTCTCTTGAATTGACCTGGTGGCTGTGTTAGCAAAGGGCAGGTTTCTTCCTTTTTACTCCAGCAACAGAAGGATGGATCGTTAGATGCTCAGGTGGTTACCAGAAGACGTGTCAACTTACGGTCACGAAATCGATTCCTTATTTTACCTCATCTATTACATCACAGCCGCCACGTTTATTCTGGTCACTGTCTTGATGATTGTTTTTTTGATTCTCTATCGCGAACAACCGGGGCGCCGCGCGCTCTATAGCCACGGCAACACGACGCTGGAAATCATCTGGACGATTATTCCGGCGGTCATTTTGGTCGTGCTCGCGTTCATGAGCGTGTCCACCTGGGCAAAAGTCAAGCGGCACGTGCCGGAGACGGATTTCGAGCTGCGCGTTGTTGCCAAGCAATTCAACTGGGAAGTGAGTTATCCGGGTCCGGACGGCAAGCTCAGAACCGACGACGACGTCAAGTTCGATAATGACATGCATGTTCCGGTCAATAAGCCGATACGTCTAACCCTGACGGCGAGCGATGTGATCCACAGTTTTTTCATTCCCAATATGCGCTTCAAGCAAGACGTGGTGCCGGGCCGGGAGCTCACTGCTTGGTTTGAGGGAACCAAGCCGGGAAAGTACGAGCTGCCCTGCGCCGAGCTGTGCGGCTTCGGCCATTCCGGCATGAAGGGCTGGCTCTTCGTCCACACGCCCGAGGACTATAAAAAGTGGGCGGACGAAAACCTGGCTCCCAAAGCGCAGTAATCGATTCTTCCATTGCAATTTCAGAGAGCGATACACGGAGGGTTCTAAGCGATGAGCGAGACAGCGGTGGCGCACGCGTTGCACGGGCAACACCAAAAGCTGGGTTTTGTCAGAACTTATATTTTTTCAATCGATCACAAGATGATCGGCCGACAGTTTCTTTTTATGGGACTGCTCATGATCATCGTCGGCGGTCTGCTCGCCATGTTGGTGCGCTGGCAATTGGCATGGCCGGAAACACCGGTTCCAGGTCTCGGTATCATCCCTGAACCTTATATTTACCCCGGCGAGCAGGGTGGCGGCATCATCCCGCCGCAAACCTATAACGCCATCTTCACCATGCACGCGACGATCATGATTTTCTTCGTTGTGATGCCGATCATGGTGGGCACGTTTGGCAATTTTCTCATTCCGTTGATGATTGGCACCGGCGACATGGCTTTTCCCAGATTGAACATGTTGTCGTTCTGGGTTGGTGCCGTGTCATCGGTGGTGATGCTGGCGAGCTTTTTCGTTCCGGGCGGTCCGGCTGCGGGCGGGTGGACCAGCTACGCCACGCTGGCAGCGAAAGCACAATACACCGGCGTCGAATGGGGCCAACATCTTTGGATCATCAGCCTGCTTATTCTCGGTGTTTCTTCGCTGATGGGTTCGATCAACTACATCACGACCATCATCAACATGAGGGCGCCCGGCATGACTTATTTTCGCATGCCGTTAACGGTTTGGTCTTTGTTCATCACGGCGATTCTGCTCTTGCTCGCGTTGCCGGTATTGACTGCCGCCCTCGCCATGCTGCTGTTCGACCGAGTGGCGGGAACGAATTTTTTCCTGCCCGAAGGCGGCGGCGAGCCGCTGCTCTGGCAGCATATGTTTTGGTTCTTCGGTCATCCCGAGGTTTACATCCTCGTGCTGCCGGCCATGGGCGTCACCTCCGACATCCTTTCAACTTTCTCGCGCAAGCCGATCTTCGGCTATCATGCGATGGCGTTTTCGATGATCGCGATCGCCTTTTTGTCATGGATCGTCTGGGGCCACCATATGTTCGTGAGCGGCATGAATCCGTTGCTCGGCACGGCGTTCATGATGACGACCATGGTGATCGCGGTGCCGTCCGCGATCAAGACCTTCAACTGGCTCGGCACGCTCTGGGGCGGCTCGATCCGCTTCACCTCGCCCATGCTATTTGCCCTGGGCTTTGTTTCCAATTTCGTGATTGGCGGCCTGAGCGGGATTTTCATGGCTTCCACGCCGGTGGATATTTTTATCCACGATACCTACTACATCGTTGCGCACTTTCATTACGTGGTTGCCGGAATCGTGTTCGCCTTGTTTGCCGCGGTTTACTACTGGTTCCCGAAAATGTTCGGCCGGAAAATGAACGAAGGCATGGCGAAAATCCATTTTGTGCTCACCTACATCTTTTTTAACGGTGCTTTCTTCCCGATGCACTTTCTTGGCGTCGGCGGCCATATGCGCAGAATTTACAATCCGACGCAGTACGAATTTTTGATGCCGCTGCAAGATTGGAACGTATTTATCACCGTCAGCGCGTTGCTTCTGGGCGCTTCGCAAATTTTCTTCTTGGCGAATTTCATCTGGAGCCTTGTCGCCGGGCAAAAGGCGGAAAAGAATCCCTGGCAAGCCAACACGCTCGAGTGGTCGGCACCGACGCCGCCGCCGCATGGCAACTTCGAGGTCCAGCCGGTGGTGTACCGCGGGCCTTATGAATACAGCTCTCCCGAAGTGAAAGAAGACTGGCTGCCGCAGGACCGCGATCTCGGCGGCAGCGCCGCGGCTCGCGCCCATTAGACCGCTCGACGCATGACGACTCAAGACCGCAGCCCAGTTGCAGTGAGCCCTGCCTCGCCGGTATCGCCGTGGCCGCACCGGATGGCGGTAGCACTCGCCTGCGCGACGTTTCCCTTGCTCTTCATCGGCGGGCTCGTGACCAGCAAGGGCGCTGGCCTTGCCGTGCCTGACTGGCCTACGACCTTCGGCTACAACATGTTTCTTTATCCGTGGTCAAAAATGATCGGCGGAATTTTTTACGAGCACAGTCATCGACTGGTTGCTTCGTTCGTCGGCTTGCTGACGATCGCGCTGGCGCTCACGTTGTGGCTGCGCGAGCCCCGACAGTGGCTGCGTTGGCTCGGGTTTGTGGCACTGGTGTTAGTCATTGTTCAAGGGGTGCTCGGCGGGCTCCGGGTGGTTTTGCTCGAGCACTTGTTAGCCATCGTCCATGCGGCCACCGCGCAAATTTTCTTCGCGCTGACGGTCTGCCTGGCCATGTTCACGTCCGATGAATGGCGGCGCGTCACCGAGCGGCCGCTTGACGACGGCGGACGGCTGCAGCGTTTGTGCGCCGTCACCACCGGGTTGATCTATTTACAGATTGTGTTCGGCGCGGTGTTGCGGCACACCGGAGAGCGCTTGGACGCCCACCTCGGGCTTGCGATTCTGGTGGCAATCCATGTCATGCTTGTAGTCATGCGAGTGGCCCGCCTGCTGCCTGTTTCGAAATTGAAGCTACCGGCGCTCGCGTTGTTGGCTCTGCTCGTACTGCAAGCGATTCTCGGCGGGGTGTCTTACATTGCCAAGTTCACGACCCTTTGGCGGGTCCCCATCGATCTCGTTGTCCTGCTAACGACGACGCACCTGGCGGTGGGCGCGTTGATGCTTGCCGCGAGCGTAGCGCTGCTGCTGCGTGCGCATCGACTATCGACGCGTTCGCTCGATCGCCGCGCGAGGAAAGAAGCTTTCGCGGAGCAGTTTTCCGTATGAATTCGAGCACCGGCACCGTAAACGTCGCTGCCGCTGGCGTGAGCCGCCGAGCCGTCGATTTCTGCGAGCTCACCAAGCCTCGCATTGTCCTGATGGTTCTGATTACGGCCTTCGTCGGCTACTACGCCGGCTCGGATGCCGTTCCCGATTATCTGCGGTTAGTCCAGATGCTATTCGGCACCGCGCTCGCCGCTGGCGGCACGCTCACGCTCAATCAGTTTCTCGAGCGTGACACCGACGCCAAGATGGAACGGACGCGCCGCCGGCCGCTACCCGACGGCCGGGTGCAACCTTATGACGCGCTCTGGTTCGGTCTCGTCTTGACCGTGCTGGGGCTCGCCTACCTAACGCTCGCGGTCAATCTGCTGAGCGCTACGGTGGCGGCCGTCATCACGCTCAGTTATCTGTTGGCCTATACGCCGATGAAAAGGTTGAGTTCGCTCTGCGTGCCGGTGGGTGCAGTGCCGGGAGCCTTGCCGCCCGTGATCGGCTGGGTCGCGGCTCGCGGCGAATTATCGATCGATGCGTGGGTGCTGTTTGCGATTATGTTTCTCTGGCAAATTCCCCACACCCTGGCGATCGCTTGCCTCTATCGCGATGATTTTGCCAAGGCCGGCATCCAGTTCTTGCCGGTCATCGAACCCGATGGCGAGAGTACGAACCGACAAATTATCGTTCACTGCCTGGCGTTGTTGGTCGTGAGTCTGCTGCCGACTCTGATCGGGCTCGCCGGTGCGGTCTATTTCGTCGCCGCGTTGCTGCTTGGCATCGTTTTTCTCGGCAGCGGTGTCGGCCTGGTCATGACGCCGACGCGCGCCGGCGCACGCCGCTTGTTGTTCACCTCGCTGATTTACCTTCCGGCGCTGTTGCTCGTGATGGCGTTGGATCGAGTGCCATTATGAACCGTATGAATCCACCGATCGCGCAGCGCATGGGCGGGGAGGGTTCCCGTAACCGGCGTCTTGGCATTGGGCTGGCGGTCTTGATCGCCTCGTACGTTATCGCCATCGTCTGGTTTATCGTCCTCTACTGAGAGTCTGGCTCATATGGCGAAATCTTCGGCCGCGCGCAAATTCAACGAGACTCCGACGCTAGTCGGGTTAAAGCAGCCGGCATTTGGTGGCGGGGGACCACCGTCGCCGCCGGTGCGCCCGAACGTGCCGATTGGCAGCAATGCGTGGCTCGGAACGGTGATGTTGCTCGGCGCGGAAGCGATGTTTTTTGCCGGGCTGATGGGGGCATTTCTGGTTTTTCGGATGGGCAGCGCGGTCTGGCCGCCGCCGTTTCAGCCGCGCCTGCCGGTTGGCATCACCGGCATCAACACGATTATTCTGCTGGCTAGTGCAGCGACGATGAAACTGGCGTTGCAAGCGGGTCGTCTCGGGAACCGCGACCGCTTGGTTCGCTTGCTTTCGTGGACGGCATGCTTGGGCGCAGGGTTTCTCCTGGTTCAGGGTTACGAGTGGATCCGCCTGCTCCATTTTGGTCTGACGGTTTCGAGCAGTGTCTACGGAGGTCTGTTCTATACGCTGATCGGCTTCCACGCGGCGCATGTGTTCGGCGCGCTGATTTGGTTAGTGCTGGTTTTGTTCAAGGCGCGGCGAGGAGAGTACACGAGACACGACCATACCGGCTTGCAGGTCTGCAGCATGTATTGGATTTTCGTCGCGGCGCTGTGGCCGGTTCTTTATGGGTTGGTGTATCTTTATTGAGGCGTTTGGTTGACAGTCCAGGGTCGATACGTTAATTTTTCGGCGTTGCTTTTTCCAATGAAGAAAAAAATTTCGTTCATCTTTTTCACGGTCCCGGCCTTTTTGGTGGTGCGAGCGGCGCAGTTGTGGGCGTGCGCGGTTTGTCTCGGCGGCAGCGGCGACGGCGTCGCCGACGGGTACAATGCCAGCGTATTATTTCTCATGTCGACGCCGTACATGGTCTTCGGCGCGATCGTCGGCGGGCTGATTTTGAGTTACCGCCGCACGCGGCGTCGCCGCGAGCAGGCGGAGGATAGTGATTCGACGATGAACCTAGCATGGAAGCAGGAGGAGAGTGGTCGATGAGCGAAGCTGCGGTAGCGCATGCGGGCGTCGAGCCCGCCGAAACGCCCTTGACCCCCGAGAGTTGGGGCAAGCTCGGCATGTGGTTATTTCTCGCCGGCGACGCCATGTCGTTCGGCTGTCTGATCGTCGGGTATGGCATACTCCGTTACTCGAGCAAGAGCTGGCCTGTGCCCGCTCAGGTTCTCGGCATCAATTTGACCGCGCTGATGACATTTTTGCTGATCGTAAGCAGCGTCACCATGGTGCTGGCGCTCGCCGCGATTCAGGAGGGCGACAAGCCGCGCTTCAATAAATTCCTCGGCTTGACCATTCTCGGCGGCTTGATCTTTCTCGGGCTGCAAGCCTACGAGTGGACGCACCTGCTCGGCCACACGTTGCCGGAGCATAATTTGTCTTTCAGTAAGGATCTGTTCGCCACGACCTTCTTCGTTCTCACCGGATTCCACGGCATGCACGTGACTGGCGGCGTAATTTATAACACCTGTGTGCTGGCGGCGGTGAACCGCGGCCGCTACGCCGCCAAACACGTCGAGATTGCCGGTCTCTATTGGCACTTTGTCGACCTAGTTTGGATCTTGATCTTCACCTTCGTCTATTTGCTGTAGCGAGGAAAACTCATGGCGTCATCAGCTCACTCGACCTCTCAATACGTGAAAGTTTTTTATATCCTCCTGGTGCTTACTATTGTCGAGGTAGGCATTGTCTACTTGGGGCTACCGAAAGCCTTGCTAGTCGGCTTGCTGGTCATTTTGGCGGTGTGGAAGGCGGCGTTGGTCGCCTTGCACTTCATGCATCTCAAGTTCGAAAAGCGAACCTTGACCGTGATCGCGCTTTCGCCGTTCATTCTTTGCGTATTCTTGATTCTCATGCTGCTGCCGGACATTTTCCCGCGGTGATTTCCGCCTCACAGCTTCCGGATCTGAATGCGGCGCTGAATTCTCTCAGCGCCGTTTTTCTTTTGGCCGGCTATCGTTTTATCAAGTTGAAAAATCAGCAAGCGCACCGGCGCTGCATGCTCGCCGCATTCGCCTGCTCGATCTTGTTTCTGATTTCTTATCTGATTTATCACTTCCAGGTTGGCTCGGTGCCGTTCAAAGGCCAGGGTCCGATCCGGCCGGTTTAT
>DATBMR010000030.1:0-3476 GCA_036554745.1 Binatia bacterium | reverse complement strand
CAGGTAGCCCAGCCGTTTGCCGTGAGCGCAAAGATAGAGTAGCGAATCCTGGCGGCGCTTCGGCGCCAGCCAATAATCACCATTGGGCACATTGGTCCACTGCGGAAATTTGCCCGGCAGCGTGCCCACAATGAAGGTAATGAACACGGTCATCCCGATCATGAATGACAACATGAAGATTAGATAGTTCTTGCGGCTCATCCAGCCATCCGCCTGATTGTCCGGGCCGAAGTGAACCGCCACCGGATCGGGAAGGTATTGTGCCGTGTAGATGGTGAACGCCGCCGCGAAAGCGATGAGACAAACCAGCAGTGCCATCCCGCCGCCTGTGCTGTTTCTCTCGAGCGGGGTCGTCGTCGGCGCGCTCATCGCTTGCTAACGTTTGGTTAAACTTTTCCAGCCGCTGCTTCCCGCCTCTTATCGCCGGCTCGATTTACGAAAGGCTGGATATCATTCCGCTTTGCAGTTCGAACAATCGATTAACCGTCTTGGTATCCGTGCCACGCCGATAGGAGTACGTCGTTTTGCCTGCGCCTATGGCAAAAATAGCCTGCACGAGACTGGCCAGTTTAACAACCCCAGCACCGTACTTACGGATTGACTATTTGTCGCAGCCATAACTCGACGACGAGCACGGCGTTGGGAGGTATCAAACCTTCGAGACCGTCGCTCCGGAAAGTGAGATGCGGGCTCAACCGTACCTTGCGATAACCGCCCTGCTTCATGCCCAGCAAGGAATGCTCGACCCCGGCGATCGCCTGCCGTGAGCCGAGTTTTGTCTGATGGTCAACAAAGCGATAGCCGTCATCGTTTCTGATCAGGGACGTGGGCAAATATTCCGCTTGGCGCTCGTTCATCGGAACCTCGTCGCCACGATTCAAGAATATTTTCATGTTGTAAATGACCCGGTCGCCTTTCCTTGCCGGCTCTCCGGTTCCTTCGTGTTCGTCTAATAATTTAATGCCGCTCTTCAGTCTCACGGGCCCTATTCCCCCAGAACGATGTCACCGACCTTCATTTCAGCTCCTAACGGAACGTCAGCTTTTTCAGCCGATCAAATACCGATCGATCTCCCGGCTGAATTGGAGTCCCAGGCCAGGCTTTGTCGGCACCGCCAATTCGCCATTGACCGGGACCGGAACTTCTTCGAAGAGCTTGAACGACCACGGCATGTACTCCACCGTCAGGCCGTTGGGGATCGACGCGATCAAGTGCACGTGAATCTCCGGTAACAGATGGCTGACCACCGGCAGATTATAGGCTTGTGCCATGGCCGCGACCTTCATCCAGTTGGAGATGCCGCCGACGCGAATCAGGTCGATCATGATGATGTCGACCGAGTGAGCTTCGATCATGTGGCGAAACGGCGAGATGCCGTACAGACATTCGCCCCCAGCCAGCGGGGTGATCAAAGCATCAGCGACCCGGGCAAGCCCGGAGTAGTCGTCGTGAACTGTGACGTCTTCAAGCCAGTAAAAATGCACATCCTCGACCCGCTTCCCGATATCGATCGCCTGGTGCACCGACCAGCGCTGGTTGATATCGCACATCAGATCGATATCCGGACCGACGGCCTCTCGGATGCGGCGCGCGTGCTCGACTTCGCGCTCCGGATTCGTTGCGCCGGGGAGCGCCAACTGGGTTTTCATCTGTGTGAAACCTTTTTCAACCAGTGTCCGGGCGGCTTTGACGAGGTGATCCAGCGGATAGCCGCGCACCAGTGCGCCGCTGGCGTACGTCGGCACGCGATCGCGCAGGCCGCCGAGCATCGCGCAAAGCGACTGGCCAAGATATTTGCCTTTGATGTCCCATAGCGCCATGTCAATGCCGGCGATCGCCAAAGCCAAGATGCCGCCCGGGCCGCAACTAGCGGCCGTGTTTCGTAGTTTTTGGATAAGCGCATCGATACGCAGCGGGTCTTCACCGATCAGGAGCTCGCCGAGTTGATCGATCGCGCATTTTAGAGTACGGCTCAGTGGGCCGCCGAAAAAGCTAATGCCGATTCCCTCGATCGCGTCTTCAGTGCCAACCCGGACAATGACGAACTCATTGTGGGAGCGAAAATACGGCGGCCCGCCTGCCAACGGCTCATCGACCGGCACACGCGCGACTTGCGCGCGGATCGTCTTTATTTTCATCGTCTTCTCCTGAGCAGTCTGACCTATGCGAATCGCCCGCCCACCGGCTCGCGCAAACGTAAAATAACCTGTATTCCTTTTCCATGGGCGGCGACAGAGTCGGCGAATTGGGTGAAGCTCTCAATGAAGTTTCGGAATACTGCGGGAATTTCAGCGGAAAGGATTTGATTTATGCTCATCATGTCAGGCCATGAGCGGCGCGCGTACTTGCGCCGGCTGCTGCCTTATGTTCTTGCGAGTCTGACGCTGTTCAGCTTCGGAATTGTTGCCGGCGTTCTCGCCGTGCACCGGATGCCCTCTCTCGCCGATCATTTCCAGGATACGCTCGCCAATTTCGTCAGAATGTTTCGCGGCATGTCACCTCTCGAGCTTGTCGGCGCAATCTTTTTGAACAACGCCCTTAAAACTCTCTGCGCGATTGTCTTCGGAGCGCTTCTCGGCATTGTCCCCATAATATTTTTGCTGGCAAACGGTGTCGCTCTTGGCGTCGCGATGTCGATTTCAGCCCAAACTCGCGGTCTCTGGCCATCACTACTGGCGCTACTACCGCACGGTATAATCGAGCTTCCTGCCGTATTCTTGGGCACGAGCATCGGACTCATGATCGGCCGCGACGCCGCACAACGACTTTCCGGAAGTGCTGAAACTCAGATCGGCCTTGAGACCCTGCAAGGCATTAAATACTTCTGCACGGTGCTCATCCCGTTGCTCCTCGTTGCTGCGGTAGTCGAAACCTTTATCACCGCGGCCCTAGTTGTGCCGCGCCAATAGATGCACCTGGCGAATATCGTCGCTCACACCATTCGAAACAACAATCAGCACGGTTCCCCTCGGCAATGCCCTTACGGCCGCAATACGATGCCCGGATGCAAAAACTTTCCCTGAAGCATCGAAATCAATTTTCCGGCGGGCCGAGTCGCTTGAAGACTCCGTCGAATCAATCATCGTCTTTGTTCGCGTCCGCAACGTCTCGATTCAACCAGCGGTCGAGCCACTTGACAACGGCTAGCACAAACCATGCAAGGACCACGCTCACCAGAGCCAGGCCAAACCGCCCCAGGCCCACAGCCAGACCTATGCCCGCGGTCAGCCAGATCCCAGCGGCGGTCGTCAGGCCTTCGATCTGACGTTTCTCTTCGAGCTTGAGGATCGCGCCGGCGCCGAGAAACCCGATGCCTGTAATCAATCCTTGAATCACACGGGACAGCGGGTCTGAATCCATGCCGAACTCGAGGGCGCCAAGGACAAACAGCGCCGAACCCGACGCGACCAACATGTGCGTTCTGATTCCCGCCGGCTTGCCCGAGCGCTCGCGCTGCACGCCGACGATCGCTCCCA
>DATBMR010000207.1:0-6832 GCA_036554745.1 Binatia bacterium | reverse complement strand
TGAACTTTTTGCAATGTCTTGAGCTCGAAAATGGCTTCGTCGAAAAGGCTTTCTAAGGGATTTGGTCGCTGGAATTCAGCGAAACCCTGATAGAAAGAATTAGTCGCAGTAAATAGGATACTGGCAGAATCCCCGTTGGTACAAAAAGAATCCCAGAGAACCGCAAGCCGAAAGGAGCTAGCCATGGCCCAACAGGAACAAAAAAGACCCAACATTTTGGTCATCTGGGGCGACGATATCGGTGTGCACAATGTCAGCGCGTACAACCACGGCATCATGGGCTATCGCACGCCCAACATCGACCGCATCGCAAGCGAGGGCGCGCTGTTCACCGACGCCTACGCGCAGCAAAGCTGCACCGCGGGCCGGGCATCCTTCATTCTCGGCCAGCACCCGTTCCGCACCGGATTATTGACTATCGGCATGCCGGGCTCTGAGCACGGCATCCCCGACTGGTCTCCGACCATCGCCGATCTACTCAAAGAGCAAGGCTATGTGTGCGGCCAGTTCGGCAAGAATCATCTCGGCGATCGCGATAAGCATCTGCCGACGGCGCACGGCTTCGACGAGTTTTTCGGTAACCTGTATCACCTCAATGCCGAAGAGGAGCCGGAGACGTACTACTACCCCAAAGATCCGGAGTTCAAGAAAAAATTCGGCCCGCGGGGTGTGATCCACTCGTATGCGAACGGGAAGGTCGAAGATACCGGCCCGCTCACCACCAAGCGCATGGAGACCATCGACGATGAGATCCACGACGCGGCAAGAAATTTCATTGATCGAAACGTGAAAGACGGCAAGCCGTTTTTTGTCTGGTTCAACACCACGCGCATGCACGTCTGGACCCACTTGAAGAAAGAGACTTACGGCCGCACGGGTATCGGGATCTACGCCGACGGGATGTGCGAGCTCGACGATAAGGTGGGCGCTTTGCTCAAGCAACTCGACGACCTCAAGATCGCCGACAACACCATCGTTGTCTTTTCGACCGACAACGGCGCCGAGACATTCTCGTGGCCGGATGGAGGCACGACGCCGTTTCACGGCGAGAAAGGCACGACCTGGGAAGGCGGATTCCGCGTCCCGCTGGTGGTGCGCTGGCCCGGCGTCATCAAGCCCAGCACGGTTTACAACGACATTATCTCTCAGGAAGACTGGATGCCGACATTGCTAGCCGCCGCCGGCGAACCGGATATCGTCGAGAAATTGAAGAAGGGGCACTCAGCCAACGGCAAGAAATTCAAGATCCACGCCGACGGCTATAACTTCATGCCCTATTTCAAGGGCGAGACCAAAAAGGGCCCACGCGAAGAGATCTACTACTTCAGCCAGGGCGGCGAGCTTAACGCCATCCGAGTTATGAACTGGAAAATTCATTTCGCCACCCAGGTGGGCAACATCGCAACCGGGATACGCGCGACGCCGGGCTGGCCGCTGCTGGTCAACCTGCGCGCAGATCCCTACGAAAAAGGCCCCAACGAAGCCGATCTCGGTTATCTTCGCTGGTACGGCGACAATCTTTGGACGTTCGTTCCGGCGCAGGGTTACATCAAAAAATTCCTGGCGACCATTCCGGACTATCCGTTCCAGGAAGGAAGCAGCTTGAATGCCGCGGGCATCAATTACAACACGTTAAAGGCGGCCGCGGCACTGAAGCGTCTGAACGAACTTGAGACCCTTGCGTTGCCCGGCAGCTGATGCCTCGCAGGAACTCGTGATAGGTGAGAACGATTTCAAGATCGTTTGTTTTCGCCTCGATGGCGTCGGAGAACAATTGATCGGCGACCAACGCACATGGCCGAAGCGCCCCTTTACGTCAAACTGCTGATGTTCTTCTTCGTGGTGGTCTACATGGTCTCGGTGACCATGGAGACCACACGCGGGGAGATCGTCACGGCACTCAACGACAGACGCAGGATGGGGCTTGCCCTGTTGGCCAACCTGGTCATCGTTCCCATCTTGGGGTTTGTCCTCGTGCGGTTGTTCGATCTGCGGCCGGAGATCAGAATCGGCTTGATGATGCTTGCCGTCTCGCCGGGGGGGCTGTTCGCGTTACAATTCGCCCGCGTCTCAAAAGGCAATCGCGTCTTCGCCGTTGCGCTGCTGATCATCCTTTCCGTATTGGCCATTCTGATCACACCGGTGTTGGCCTATTGGTTTTTTCACAAAGGGGGCCCAGTCGGCGCGCCGCTCGCATGGCTGGTGGTGTTGTTTCTCTTGCTCATCGCCGGACCGCTGTTACTCGGGCGTGCATTGCAAATACTTTTTCCCGAAGTCGCACCGAAGCTCGGCCGCCGCTTGGGCCTGTTCTCGATTGCAGTCTTCATTACGGCGGCGTTGGTTAGCGGAAGATTCAAAACGCCCGCGCTCGAAGTGATCGGTACCGACGGCATCGTGGCGATTGCCGTCTTGACCGTCGTTTGCTGGGCCGTCGGCTGGATACTGGGAGGGCCGGAAATCAAAAATCGCAAGGTGCTGGCGATCAGCACCGCAATGCGCAACTTCGGAGTTTGTGTGCCGCTCGCCAACCACTACTTTTCCGGCAATGAGGGAGTCATCGCGACGATCTTGGCCTATAGCGCGATCTCGATCCCGATGAATATGGTGTTCGCGCTCGTCACCGGCAAAATGCTCCGCGATTTGCCGGGCAGTGCCGGCTCAGCTTAGGTCAGCACGAGCGGCTGGAGCAATCTCAGGGATTTCGAAGCAGGAAATCAGGCGAAGTCGGATGGAGAACGCACTGCGTTTTACATGTTCAGCAAAAACCTGCTCGAGTTTTCTAGCCAACAAGAGCATCATAGTTAGCGCCGGTCCCATGCCTATGAGCATGCCGGCTAGTTAGAGCGAGGCCATGGAACAAGCCGCGATCGAAAGACAAGTGAGCGTGCTCACCGAATGGGTGGAATACGCGGCCGTTGCGATCGAGCTGCTCGCCGTCGCGATCATCTCTGTGATAATCCTTGTCGCAACGGTGCTGTACGTGCTGAGAATCGTAACGGCGCGAGCCGACGCGGAGACTTACAAAAACTACCGGCATGGCGTGGCGCGCGCGCTGCTGCTCGGCTTGGAGATACTCGTCGCCGCCGACGTGATCCGCACGGTGGCTCTGGAGCCGTCGCTGGAGAATGTGATCGTGCTTGGGCTGTTGGTGCTGATCCGGACGTTTTTAGGCTGGTCGCTGGTGGTCGAGATCGAGGAGCGCTGGCCCTGGCAATCCGTGCGTCGCAGCGAATCTTCAGGCGCTGGTTGAGCCATGCTCGCGGACAGAGAAGCCGCGAGCGTTCGACGTTTGTTGGAGTTTTTTGGGATTGGCTTGGAAGGATCCGTGGGATTGAAGTCATTGTTCACCGGTTTGATGTCGAAGATCGACGCGTTTTTTACCGTCAGAGGCGGGCGGGAGGAGCCGGCTGCGGCGAAGCCGGACTTCAATACGCAGCTGTCTATCGACCGGACATTCCTCGCGCATGAGCGGACGCTGATGGCGTGGATCAGGACGGCGGCTTCATTGATCTCCTTCGGTTTTACGATTTACAAGTTTTTTCAACTGGAAGCGAAAGGCCGCGTGCCCACCTCGCAAGTTATCGGTCCTCGTTCTTTCGCTTCCATTATGATTCTTATGGGGTTATTCGCGCTGTTGATCGCGACCATACAGCACTGCGCGAACATGCGGCGCCAAGGGACCTACGGCATGCCGCAGCGGACGCTAGTCGGTTGGGTGGCGGGCCTCATCTCCGCGCTGGGAGTACTGGCAATCGTCAGCGTGATCCTCGAACTGTGAGCGGGTGCGCGAGTACAAAAGCGTCGACTATCTGCAAAACACGGATCAGCGGCTATCCATTTGACGAAGCCGTCGGTAAACCGGTCTTATGGAAAAAGACATCATTACGAAGCGCGACTATCGCTTTGTCACGTTCTGGGCCGCCGGAATACTCGTGCTGTTTGCGCTCGCCGGGTATTGGGGAGTACGGCAGCTGCACGCCTACAAAATTCAGACCATAGAGCGACGACAGGCATGGCTAGAGCAGGCCAGCGGCGCAGGCCGCGGGCAAGAATCCGCTGCGATCGCCCAAAAAGGCAATCCGGTCGAAGTGCGCGTGGGACTCTACGTCACGCACATCGGAGAGTTTTCCATAAAAGAGGACAGCTGGATCGCGAATTTCGATATCTGGTTCCGCTGGAGCGGCAAAACGGTGAGTCCAGGCGAGACATTCTGGCTTGTCAATGGGGAGGTTCAGTCGCGCGAGAAGCGAGAATCCTACGTCGTTGGCGGCGAGCAGTACGAGCGCTACCATGTCAAGGCGCGCATCAGCAACTATTTCGATCCCGATCGTTTTCCGTTCGCCGACGAGCCGCTGACCATTGAGATCGAGGATACGATCCATTCGATGGAGGCGCTGCGCTTCGTCGCTGACACTCAAGACAGCGGACTCAGCGCGACGGCCATCCTGCGAGAGCTGAAAATCGCCCAGTCGCTTCTGACCGTCAGGGCACAGGATTACAGGTCAAGGTTCGGCGATCCGCGCCGTTCCGAGTCAAAACGCCGAATTCACTCCCAGGTCGTGTTTGCAATCCTGCTGAACCATCCGGGCGGTATGTTTCACCTCAAGATGTTCCACGCGCTGTTCGTCGCCACGGCGATTGCAGTGCTGGCTTTCTTTATCAAACCCACTCACGTCGACCCGCGCTTCGGCCTGCCGGTGGGCGCCGCGTTCACCGCCGTTGCCAACATTATCGCGACCGGCGCGTTGCTGCCGCGAGCCGAGGGTTTTGTGCTGGCCGACATGGTGAACTCGGTTGGTTTTGTGACTATCTTTCTCACGCTGGTCCAGTCTGCCATCTCGCTTTATTTTTATGACACGTTGGGAAGGGAGAAGTTATCGCGCTTTTTCGACCATGTGTCCTTTGCAGTTTTCTTTTGTGGCTATGTGGCCGTCAATCTCGCTTTGCCGTTGGCCGCAAGATCGTAAATACCATTTACCTCCGGCGGTAGAAATGGAAAGAAGCAAGATGCTGGTTTCAGATCGGCCTATGGGCGGTGGTTTCTTGATCCGTTTCGGTTGACGAGCTAGCGACAAGTCTGAGCCGGGGCTCGGTAAACCTGTGGGGGGCGAGCTACACTTGACTGGACAATCGCTCACCTCAGGAAAATCGTAGCCCAAACAAGGGATTTTCCAATGGCAAAGCGCCGGCCATCGCCTCTATCCTCAACCCGGGATATTTCGAAACAGAGCACCCTCAACACGAAAAAGGAGGAAACCGCATGATATCGAACACCCTTGTCATTGTTGTGCTGACCTTGTCGATGGGCTTGATCACCGGGTGCAGCACGGGATCGATTAGCAACGAGGAAAGAGACGCACTCTTCAAAAGAGCCCAGGCTTCACGGCAGGAATGGAACAAAGTGGATCCGGACTTGGAAGCCTTCGCCAAGCAGGGTCATGGTTTCGCTTTCTTCCCGGAGATCACCAAAGGCGGCCTGGTGGTTGGTGGCGCCCGGGGGCGGGGAGTTGTGTACGAGAAAGGCAAACACATCGGGTACGCAGACTTGACCCAGATGTCGGTGGGGTTACAAGCCGGGCTCCAGGACTATAGCGAGCTGATTGTGTTCGAGAACCAGCCGGCGATGGATCGATTCAAACGAAATGAAATTGACTTCGGCGCCAACGCCTCCGCAGTTCTCGCGGATAAAGGCGCCGCCGCCGGTGCTCAGTTCGTCGATGGCGTAGCCGTATTCATCAGGCCGATGGGGGGTGCGATGGCCGAGGCGTCGCTCGGCGGGCAGCAAGTAACCTATCTGCCCAAGTAAACGCGCAACAGCCGACAAACAGCTTGCGTCAATCAGCAGAGACTGCAGAGACTTTGCTAACGCCGGCGCGATGCCGCGAACCTGTACGATGCAAGGTCTGACATGTCAAGCTGTCTTACTGATCTTTGCGGTCCCGCGTGCGCGCGGCGCGGGCAAGTGTTTAGCGTTCACTTGGCTATTCACCAAAATCAGCTTTCTCCGAATAACAAAACTGATCGTGATCGCGATGACGCTGTACCCGTGACCCGCATCGTTTTCTTACCGTGCCGCGGCCCAGAAGGCCTGAGCCCCAAGATCGCGGAAGCGCGAGCCTGCCCACAGTCGTGTGGCAGGTAGGAAAGTCGCGACGACACGTTTGTGAGGAGTACATCATGACCGCTCCCGTTGGTCTGATTGCGGCCTGGCGGTTCTTGCTGGCTTTATTTCTCTTTTACCCCGCGATAGGGTTTGCCCAAGTCGATCCGCTCTCTTCCTGGAACGCTGGCGCGGCGAAGCAGGCGATCGTTGATTTTGTCGATAAGATAACGAAGGCGGGTGCTCGCGATTTCGTGCCGCTCGCCGAGCGCATCGCGGTATTCGATAACGACGGGACTTTGTGGTGCGAGCAGCCGATGTACGTGCAGCTGGCGTTTGTGCTCGACCGGGTGAGGGAACTCGCACCGAAAAATCCCGAGTGGCAAAACAAACAACCCTTCAAAGCCGTGCTCGAGAAAGATGTCAAGACCCTGGCCGCGCAGGGTGAGAAGGGCGCGGCGCAGCTCGTCGCCGCCACTCATGCCGGTATGTCGTCCGAGGAATTCAATCGCATCGCCGGCAACTGGATCGCGAGCTCGCGCCATCCCAAATTCAAGCGGCCGTACACTGAAATGGTCTATCAGCCGATGCTCGAGTTGCTGGCTTATCTCCGCACCAGCGGCTTCAAGACCTATATCGTTTCCGGTGGCGGCGTGGATTTCATGCGCCCATGGACGGAAAAAGTTTACGGCATCCCGCCCGAGCAGGTGATCGGCAGCACGGGCAAGCTCA
>DATBMR010000170.1:0-12928 GCA_036554745.1 Binatia bacterium | reverse complement strand
GTGGACGAGCGGTTTGAGCTCAAAGGGTTAATCACTGTCAAAGATATTGAAAAAAAGATCCAGTACCCCAACGCCTGCAAGGATGAACTCGGCCGCCTCCGCGTCGGCGCCGCGGTCGGCGTCGGCGCCGATTGGGAAGAGCGGGTCGAGGCGCTGGTCCGCGCCGGAGTCGATCTCGTCGCTGTGGACACCGCCCATGGTCATTCTAAAAACGTGCTCGATGTCATCGGTCAGATTCGCCGGCGCCATCCTGATCTTGATCTGGCCGGCGGCAACGTGGCAACGGCGGAAGGGACGGCAGCGTTGGTTCAAGCCGGCGTTAACGTGGTTAAGGTCGGTGTCGGACCGGGTTCGATTTGCACGACGCGGATCGTGTCCGGCGTCGGTGTGCCGCAGATTACCGCCATCGGCAGCTGTGCCAAAGCGGCGGCCCGCTACAATGTGGCGATTATCGCCGACGGCGGCATCAAGTATTCCGGCGATATCACTAAGGCACTGGCCGCCGGTGCGAACTCCGTCATGATCGGCAGCCTATTTGCCGGCACGGAAGAAAGCCCCGGTGAAACGATTCTCTACCAGGGACGGACCTACAAATCCTACCGCGGCATGGGATCGATCGGTGCGATGGGACAAGGAAGCCGCGACCGTTACGGTCAAACCGACGTGATGGATTCCAACAAGCTCGTCCCCGAGGGCATCGAAGGGCAGGTGCCTTACCGCGGTTCGCTGTCTTTTAATATTCATCAGTTAGTCGGCGGTCTGCGCGCCGGCATGGGTTATCTCGGTTGCAAAGACTTGACGATGCTCCACGCCAAGGCCAAGTTCATGCAAATCACCTCCGCGGCGTTTCGCGAGGGCCACGTTCACGATGTCTTCATCACCAAAGAAGCGCCCAACTACAGAGTCGAATGATTCTGGTTCTTGACTTTGGTTCGCAGTACACCCAGCTGATCGCGCGCCGGATCCGCGAGTCCAAAGTCTACTGCGAGATCCATCCGTTCAACCTTAATCTCGAAAAAGTTAAAGCCTTGCGGCCCGAAGGGATCATTCTTTCCGGAGGGCCGGCGAGCGTGTATCAGCAGGACGCCCCCCGAGTGGACCGGCAATTGTTCGAACTGGCGGTGCCTGTTCTCGGTATCTGTTACGGCATGGGTCTGGTCAATCTCAGTTTCGGCGGCGAGGCGGCGCGTGCCGAGCGCCGCGAGTACGGCCCGGCCGAATTGATAATCGATGACGATGCGGATCTGTTCTGCGGCTTCGCCAAACAGGGCTCCGCTCGCGTTTGGATGAGCCACGGGGACAAAATGACCAGCGTGCCGCAAGGGTGGCACGTACTCGCCCACAGCGGCAATTCTCCGATTGCCGCCTTTGCCGATCCGACACGGCGGATCTTCGGCGTGCAGTTTCACCCCGAGGTTGCGCACACGCCGCGCGGGCGCGACCTCTTGGACAATTTCGTATTTCGGATCTGCGGTTGCCGCCCCGACTGGACCATGGAGCACTTTATTGAGACCTCGGTGCGGCGGATCCACGAGCAAGTCGGCGACGGCCGCGTCCTCTGCGCGCTCAGCGGCGGCGTCGATTCGGCGGTTGCCGCAACTTTGATTCACCGGGCGATCAAAGAACGGCTGGTTTGCGTCTTCGTCAACAATGGCCTTTTGCGCCAGGGCGAAGCCGAACGGGTATGCGGCTTGTTCGTCGAGCGTTTCGGCCACAGTTTTCGTTACGTTGACGCGACGGCGGAATTTCTCGCCGAGCTCGATGGGGTGACCGATCCGGAAATCAAGCGCAAGCGCATCGGTTACAAGTTCATCGAAGTTTTTGAACGGGAAGCGCGCCGGCTCGATACCGTCGAATTTCTCGCTCAGGGGACTCTCTACCCCGACGTGATCGAATCGGTTTCCGTGCTCGGGCCGTCGGCGACGATCAAATCGCATCACAATGTCGGCGGCTTGCCGATGAACATGAAATTGAAATTGATCGAGCCGCTGCGTGAGCTTTTTAAGGATGAGGTGAGGGCATTAGGGACACAGCTGGGCTTGCCCCGTGAAATGATTCAGCGCCAACCATTTCCCGGGCCGGGGCTGGCGATTCGCATCTTGGGTGAGGTGACGAAGGATCGCCTCGCGGTACTGCGCGAAGCGGACGTCGTCGTGCTCGAAGAAATCAAGGCGGCAGGATACTACGATAAAGTCTGGCAATCCTTCGCTGTGCTGCTGCCGATTAAAACCGTCGGTGTGGTCGGCGACGAGCGCAGTTATGAGAACGTCATCGCGCTTCGGGTCGTCGACAGCCAGGACGGCATGACCGCCGACTGGGTGGCGTTGCCGTTCGAATTGCTTGCGAAGATTTCCAACCGCATCTTAAACGAAGTACGCGGCGTCAACCGCATCGTCTACGATATATCTTCCAAGCCACCCGCCACGATTGAGTGGGAGTGATCTGCGCTCGTTTCGCCGGGTTTTCGGAGAGCGCGCCCGGAAGCCCGCCACGACACGGCTTATGACAACTAAAAATAACGAAATTGTTGCGATCGAAGGTTGGGGAATAGATCCCAACGCTTCCGACGTGGCGCGGTTTCTCGCGGGTCCGCAGCGCAGGCTGGAGGAACTGCTGCGCGCGTTGCGCATTTTTTTTGAGTTTGTCCGCGGCTTCCGGGTGTTTCATTTTGCCGGGCCGTGTGTGACGGTCTTCGGTTCGGCCCGCTTCGGCGAACATCATCCTTACTATCAACTGGCGCGCCAGGTAGGTTTGGAGCTGGCCAAGGTGGGCTTCACGGTCATGACCGGCGGCGGGCCCGGTATCATGGAAGCAGCCAACCGCGGCGCCAAAGAAGGCGGCGGCCGGTCGATCGGCTGTAACATCAAGCTGCCGAGCGAGCAGCGTCCCAACCGTTATCTCGACCAATGGATTACGTTTCGCTACTTCTTTGTACGGAAAGTCATGCTGGTCAAATACTCGTACGCGTTCGTCGCTTTGCCGGGTGGCTTTGGCACGCTCGATGAGATCTTTGAAACCGCCACGTTGATTCAGACCGTGAAGATTCGCGGTTTTCCTTTGGTGCTGATGGGGAAGGAATACTGGCGTCCACTGATCGACTTTATGGCCGCCAGGATGGTTAAAGAAGGTACCATCGATCAAGCGGATCTCGATCGTTTCATCATTACCGACTCGCCTCAAGAAGCGGTCGAAGCAATCACCGAAGTCGCGAAACACGCTTTCGGGTTGACCTACGGTGCGCGCTTGAGAAAACGCTGGCTCTTGGGCGAGCGCTAAGCCGGCCTACAACAGCCGCATGAAAGAAATCGCCCAGCTGCTACTGTTCGACCGTGACGGCAGGCTGGTGATTTATCTGCGTGACGACAAGGCGGATATTCCATTTCCCAATCATTGGGATTTCTTCGGCGGACATCTCGAGCCCGGCGAAGCGCCCGAGCAAGCATTGGTCCGCGAGCTCAACGAAGAATTGGCTATCAAAGTGACGACATTTGAATTTTTTCGCCGTTACGAATGCTTCAGCGGCGACGCCTATCCGAACATCAAGCATATCTACTACGCACAAATCGATCGACGAGCGGCCGACTTGGTGCTCTACGAAGGCCAAAGGCTTGCAGCGATCGCTCCTGAAGAGCGGCATCAGCTCAGATTCGCCAATATCCTGGGCGATATCTTGGAGGATTTCATCCGTTCCGGATTGTGGTGCGATCCTGTGGATAACTCTTTGATCGATCACGGCGAGAAATAATTGTCGGCTGGTTTGCTTTGTGCTAGTTGTATTTGAGCTCACATGGAACATTCTCGTTTCGTTCATCTTCATTGCCATACCGAATACAGTCTTTTAGACGGCGCTAACAAAGTCGACAAACTTTTCGAGCGCATCAAAGCGCTCAAGCAGCCGGCCGTGGCCATGACCGATCACGGCAACATGTTTGGCGCGGTGGAGTTTTACCGCGAGGCGATCGGCCACGGTATCAAGCCGATCATCGGTTGTGAAATCTACGTGGCGCCGACCAGCCGCTTCGAGAAAAAGGGAGTCGATAAGGGTCCGAAGGAATACAACAATCATTTGATTCTCCTGGCGATGAACAATGAGGGATATCGCAATCTCTGCAAGCTGGTTTCCCTCGGCTACATGGAGGGCTTCTATTACAAGCCGCGCATCGACAAAGAGTTGCTTAAAGAGCTTAACGGCGGGTTGATTGCACTCAGCGCTTGTTTGCAAGGGGAAGTATCCCAGGCGCTGAGTTACGGCATTTATGAAAAAGCCAGGGCGGCGGCCGAAACCTATGCGTCGATTTTTGGTGACCGCTACTATATCGAGATTCAGGACAACAAGCTCGCCGAACAGGAAAAGATCAACCGGCAGTTGCTCGAACTTGCCAAAGAGCTGTCGCTTCCGGTGGTCGCGACCAACGATTGCCACTATGGCGAGCGCGCCGATTTCCACGCGCACGATGTGCTGTTATGCGTTCAGACCGGCAAAACCTTGAGCGACGATAACCGGCTCAAGCTCGAGACCGACGAGCTTTACCTGAAAACCGCGGACGAGATGAAGCGCGGCTTCGACTACTGTCCGGACGCGGTCGAGCGTACGTTGGAAATCGCCGATCGTTGCAACGTGGAGATCGAGTTCGGGAAGTACCATTTCCCAAATTTCACGCCGCCCAAGCAGATTAGCCTGGACGACTATCTCGACGAGCTGGCGCACCAGGGGCTCGAAGAGCGGCTCGAGGGAGTCACCGACGCGGCGGCGCGCAAAAGTTATGACGAACGTCTGGAATACGAGCTTGACGTTATCAAACGCATGAAATTTCCTGGCTACTTCTTGGTGGTTGCCGATTTTATCAATTACGCCAAAAAAAGCGGCATCCCGGTTGGACCCGGCCGGGGCTCTTCCGCCGGAAGTCTGGTGGCCTACGCGCTCAAGATCACGGATCTCGATCCGATCCGTCATGTGTTGTTGTTCGAGCGTTTTCTCAATCCCGAGCGGCGTTCGATGCCCGATATTGACGTGGATTTTTGTATTCGCGGCCGCGCCCAGGTCATCCAGTATGTGAAAGATAAGTACGGCGCCGACCGGGTGGCGCAGATCGCGACTTTCGGGACGCTCAAAGCCAAGGCGGCAATCCGCGACGTCGGCCGCGCCATCGGGCTGTCGTTCGCCGAGACCGACGCCATCGCCAAGCTGATTCCCGCGCCCAAGCAAGGCTTCGATTACCCGCTCACTGAGGCGCTGAAGATGGAGCCGCGTCTGCCCGAGATGATGAAGAGCGATGCGCGCGTGAAAACGCTGATCGAGCACGCGCTTCGCCTCGAAGGACTGGTGCGCCACGCCTCCACCCACGCCGCGGGCGTGGTGTTGTCGAATCTGCCCCTGGTAGATCACCTGCCGCTGTTCGTTGATAAGGAAGGCGGCATTGTCACCCAGTACGACATGAGCTGTGTCGAGAAGATCGGTCTGGTGAAATTCGATTTTCTCGGTCTTAAGACGCTGACGTTGATTTATGATTGCTTGAAGCTGATCGAAGTGACGCGTGGCGAAAAGATCGATTTGAGCCGGCTCGAGCTTGACGATAAAAAGACCTATCGAACGCTTTGCAACGGCAATACCACCGGTGTCTTCCAGTTAGAAAGCACGGGCATCCGTGAAATGACCGTAAAAATACGGCCGAACTGTTTCGAAGACCTGGTCGCCATCCTCGCGCTCTACCGTCCCGGCCCGCTCGACAGCGGCATGGCCGAGGAATACATCAAGCGCAAACATGGCAAAGAAAAGATCAAGTATCTGCACCCGCTGCTCGAATCGATTCTCAAGGACACCTACGGCGTGATTGTTTATCAGGAGCAGGTCATGCAGATCGCCCAAGTGCTCGCCGGATACACGATGGGCGATGCCGACATTTTGCGGCGCGCCATGGGCAAGAAAGATCCCGAGGAGATGGCGGCGCAACGCGAGCGCTTCGTCGAGGGAGCAAAAAAGAAGAAGATCGACGAGAAAAAGGCTGCCGAGATCTTCGACCAAATGGAGACCTTTGCGCGCTACGGTTTCAATAAATCGCACTCGGCGGCATACGCGCTGGTTTCCTATCAGACCGCTTACCTGAAAACCCATTATCCCGTCGAATTTATGGCGGCGCTGATGACTTCGGAAATGGGCGACACCGATAAGGTCATCAAGAACCTGGCCGAGTGCCGCGACAAGGACATCGAAGTCCTCGCTCCCGACATCAACGAGAGCCGCTCGGACTTTACCCCGGTGGGCGATAAGATCCGCTTTGGGTTGGCGGCGGTCAAAAACGTTGGCGAGAAAGCCGTGGAAGTCATCCTCCAGAGCCGCAGCCAGGATGGTCCGTTCGCGTCGCTGTTCGATTTTTGCCGCCGCGTCGATATGACCGCGGTCAACCGGCGGGTGATCGAGAATTTGATCAAGTGCGGCGCGTTCGATTCCACGCAGGTCTCGCGGGCGCGTATGTTTGGCACGTTGGACGAGGCGATGAAAGCGGGCCAAGCCTACCAGCGGGATCAGGCGAGCAATCAGATTGATATTTTCGGTATGCTCGGGACGCCAGGTAAAGATGCGCGAAAGTCGACCGACGTCTACCCCCAGGTCGCGGAGTGGTCGTCGCCGGAATTGCTGGCGTTCGAGAAGGAAGCTCTTGGTTTTTATATCACCGGTCACCCGCTCGATAAATACGACCGCGCGCTCAAGCGCCTTGCCAACGGCAATATCGCCGAACTGAAGGAAAAGGCGACCTCGGGTGAGGTCAGGCTTGGCGGAGTGGTATCGGCGTTGAAATTGCGCAATACTAAGAAGGGTGAGCGCTATGGCAATTTCAACCTTGAGGACAAGACCGGCTTTATCGAAGTGATCACTTGGCCGGATACTTACAAGAAATGCGCCGTGATGCTTGGCGCCGATGACCCGATCTTCGTTAAGGGACGGTTAGAAGTCGGCGAGGATCGAATGCAAGTGATCGCTGCCGAGGTCGTTCCATTGGCTGAAGCGATCAAGACCCAAAAGAACGGCAACGGCGACGGGAACGGCAAGAACAACGGCCACGGCGACAAAATCCATCTGTACGTGCGCGAAGCCGAAGTCTCCTCAGATGAATTGGTGCGGCTGCGCGACACCCTGCTCGATTATCCGGGCTATGCCACCGTGTTTCTCCATATGCTTGGGACGGGACAGAGCGAAACCGTCATCGAGCTTCCCGATCAGGTGCGGATTGCTTCCACGCCGGAATTGGTAGCGACCGTCGAGCGGCTCTTCGGCGCGCGCGTCAGTTTTCACTCGCTAAACTCTTGAAACCGCTGTTCGAAACGCGACCGCCCAAAGAACGGGCCGTGCTCGTCGGTGTCGAGCTGCCGTTGCGCAACGGCGCGGCGCCGTCGGATCTAAGCCTGGAGGAGCTCGAACAGCTGGCCAAAACAGCCGGCGCCACAGTGTTGGAAAAACACAGCCAGCAGATCAAAAACATCACGCCGGCCACGCTGATCGGCCGCGGTAAGGTCGATGAAATCCAAAAAAGCCTGCAACAAACCCATGCTGATCTCGTCATTGTTGATGAAGACTTGACGCCGGCGCAGCAGCGCAATCTGGAAACCGCCTTCAAAGTCCGCGTTATCGATCGCAGTCAATTGATTCTCGATATCTTCGCCCAACGCGCGCGGAGCAACGAAGGCAAACTCCAGGTCGAGCTAGCACAGCTCGAGTATCTGCTGCCGCGCCTGACGCGTCAGTGGACCCACTTGTCGCGGCTCGGCGGCGGCATCGGCACCCGCGGCCCGGGTGAAACTCAGCTCGAAGTGGACCGCCGGCGAATCCGCGAGCGCATCGGTCATCTCAAGCGGCGGCTCAAGTCCGTCGAGCGCACGCGCACCTTGCAGCGCAAGGAACGGCACGAAGTGCCGTTCGCCACCGTGGCGCTGGTGGGTTACACCAATGCCGGAAAGTCGACCTTGATGAACACGCTGACGCGGGCCGGCGTATTTGTCGAAGACAAGTTGTTCGCGACTTTGGATCCGACCACGCGCGCGTTACGCTTGCCCAACGGCGACAAGATCATGATTGTCGACACAGTCGGTTTCATCAACAAAATTCCGCACTCGTTGGTCGAAGCATTCAAGAGCACGCTGGAAGAAGTGCGTCGGGCCGATCTGCTGCTGCATTTGGTCGACATGACCAATCCGCTCTACCAAGAGCAAATCGGCATCGTTGAAAAGGTGCTTGGCGAGATCGGCGCGGGGGATATTCCCACGCTGCTCGTGCCCAATAAAGTCGATGTCGCTTCCGCCTTGCCGGTGCGCCAGCTGAAGACCAGAGACATTCTCGATGTCTGCCCGATTTCCGCGCTGACTGGCTCCGGTGTTCGCGACCTGCTCGATACTATCGGGAAAATTCTCGATCGCGACAAGGTCGAGTTCCACGCGCTGTTCGCGCCTGCCCAGGGTGAGTTGATCGCGCTCTTGCGCGAGCGCGGCCGAGTCGTCGAAGAGGTCTACGAAGGTAACGTCATCCGCGTGACGGCGCTGGTCACGCCAAAGCTCGCCGGCCAGATTCACAAGCTCCTCAAATCGGTGCCTTGTAGATGACCGCTAGCCATCTCTCGTGATTGCCCCAATGTGCAGTAAGCGAAAGGGCGTTGGAGTACCTGAAAAGCTGAGGTTAAGCTAAACCTGAACCTCAACCTTAACCTGATCTCGCCTTTCAAGTTGAACCCGAAACCCGAAACCCGAAACTCGAAACCGGCATCCCGAATTTCTTGAGCATGCTGAACCTGCCCAATATCCTGACGCTGGTTCGCATTCTGACAATTCCGATTTTCCTCGAATTTCTCGCCTACCAGTATTATTGGCAAGCGCTGTTGGTCTTCGCGATCGGCGGACTGACCGACTTTCTCGATGGCTTCTTCGCGCGGCTCATGAATCAGCAAACCGCGCTCGGCGCCTACCTAGATCCGGTCGCCGACAAGCTGTTGGTGATCACATCGTATGTCATGTTGGGTTCAATGGGAGGTATTCCGGTATGGCTCACCGTCATCGTGGTGGTTCGCGACGTTATGATTGTGGCGGGCTACGCGATCATTTATTTCTTGGTCGAGGAGCGCCTGCAAGTCCGGCCCAGCCTGATTGGCAAGTGGAGTACGACCCTGCAACTGCTAACGTTGGCGGTGGCTTTACTCATGCTGCACGATCCGCGGCTGCTCAGTGAATGGGTGCTGCACCTCTTCGTTGCTGCCACTGGTGTGGCGACCATCGTATCCGGTCTTCAGTATCTCTATCGCGGCTTGGTCTGGCTCCAGTCGCGCGCCCATTCGATCACTCCCCCTGGTTGACACTCGAGCTATAAATTGGTAGTAAAATCAATCTTTTGCAATGCTAAAATCGACGATTAAACGGGTGCCCGAGGTCAATTGACTGGGCACTCGACGGAGCCCCGAGGCGGGGCTTTTTTTTACTCCCTAGCAGGTTGATGAAAAAACCGGATTGCAGGCTGCTCAAAAAGATCTCAGAGCCAAGGCGCGCGAGATCGCGATGGGCAAAGAGCATGGAGCTAAGGGCCCGAGCGGGAACCCCGTGCGCTTTGCGCTTAGCCCCTCGTTAATGAGTACGGTGTAGCGAGACGATCGAGCGCAACGCAGGATATGAGTCTTTTTCAGACAGCCTGCTAGTGAAACAACTTTCAAAAACGTCTGTGGCAGTTTGGAGCCTCGTGTTTGGACTTTAACCCGAAACCTCGAACTCGCAACCCGAAACATCGATGCATGCAGGCACGTAGCTCAGTGGGAGAGCGCTTCCTTGACACGGAAGAGGTCGGCAGTTCAATCCTGCCCGTGCCTACCATTTTATAATCTTCATGGTCAGCGTTCACGTCACTTTACCGGACGGCAAGTCCGCCGATGTTCGCCCTGGGACCAGGGTTGAGGAAATCGCCGCATCGGCCGGTGTGCGCAAGACCGCCATCGCAGCGAAAGTTGACGGCCGGCTGGTCGACTTGTCGGCCACTTTGGATCAGGATTGCGCGCTTGAGTTTGTCTTGCCCGATAGTCGCGACGGTCTCGATGTCCTGCGCCACTCGACGGCGCACTTGATGGCCCAAGCGGTGCAGAGCTTGTTTCCGGGCACCCAGGTGACGATCGGACCCACCATCGAGGATGGCTTTTATTACGATTTCAAAAGCGAACGGACCTTCTCGCCGGAAGATTTGGCGCTCATCGAAAAGCGCATGCAAGAGCTGGCTCAAGCCGATTTGAAGATTGTGCGCGAGGAATTGCCGCGCAGCGAAGCCATCGAGCTATTCCGCCGCATGGGCGAGGATTACAAAGTCGAGATCATCGAAGGCATTCCCGAGGAGAAAGTCTCGCTCTATCGCCAGGGTGATTGGGTGGATCTTTGCCGCGGCCCCCATGTGCCCAGCACGGCGGCGATTAAGGTGTTTAAACTCACCAGCATCGCCGGCGCCTACTGGCGTGGCGACGCACGCAACGAGCAGCTGCAGCGAATCTATGGCACGGCATGGGCGAATCGCAAGGATCTGGAGAGTTATCTCAAACGCATCGAAGAGGCCAAACAGCGCGATCATCGCCGGCTCGGCCCGGCGCTGGATTTGTTTTCGCTTCATCCGATTGCGCCGGGGTCGCCGTTCTTTCACCCGAAAGGCACGATTATTTACAACTTGCTGGTGGACTACATTCGCGAGCTCTACCGCCGCTACGGCTACAGCGAGGTCGTGACACCGCTGATCTACAAGACCGATTTGTGGAAGACCTCGGGGCACTATGACGCGTTTCGTGACGACATGTTTCTGATGAACGTGCACGACGGCGAGTACGGCGTGAAGCCGATGAACTGTCCGGGACATTGTTATCTTTATGCCGCCCGGAAATATTCCTATCGCGATCTGCCGATTCGCTATGCGGATTTCAGCCGGCTGCACCGCTTCGAGCAGTCTGGCGTGCTTTCCGGCTTGACGCGGGTGCGTTCGTTTGCTCAGGACGACGCCCATATTTACTGCACGCCCGAGCAGCTGGACCGCGAGCTGGAGCAATTCGTGACCATGACCAAGGAGGTCTATAAGGTCTTCGGCTTCGATCGCATCGAAGTCACCCTGCAGACGAGGCCGGAGAAGTTCCTCGGCCGGATCGAGCTCTGGGACGAAGCCGAGGCAGCGCTCCGCCGCTGCCTCGAGCGGGCAGGATTCGTCATAAAAACCCTGCCGGGTGAGGGCGCCTTCTACGGACCGAAGATCGGCTTTGACTTCCGCGATGTCCTGGAGCGCTCCTGGACGCTCGCCACCATCCAGATCGATTGCGCCATGCCCGAGCGCTTCGAACTCAAATACGTTACACCGGAAGGAACCGAGGCGACGCCGGTGATGCTACACCGGGCGATCCTAGGGTCCATCGAGCGTTTCATCGCCATTTTTCTGGAACACTGTGGTGGTAACTTCCCGCTGTGGTTGGCGCCGGTGCAACTGAAAATTCTCACCGTCACCGATGACCAGAAGGACTATGCCACGCAGGTTTATGATCAGCTGTGTGACCAGGGATGGCGGGTCGAGCTCGATGGGCGAAACGAAAAGCTCGGCTATAAAATCAGGGAGGCTCAACTTGCGAAGATTCCCTACGCGATCGTCATCGGCGAGAAGGAAGTCGCAGCCCGGACTGTCGCGCCGCGGCGCCGCGGTGGTGAAAGCCTGCCGCCGCTTCCCGTCGGTGATTTTATCGCGCGGCTCCAGGCCGAGGTTGCAGAAGAAATGGGAGAACCATATAACTAGCAAAACCGTGATTGCAGGCTGCTCAAAAAGATCTCAGAGGGGGTGCAAAGGCTGAGGCTAAGGTTGAGGTTGAGCTGAGCCTGAACCTCAACCTCAACCTGCTTGGTCATCTTGACGTGAGCCTATGAGTCTTTTTCAGCAGCTTGCTAGGGATCAAACACAGATCGGAGGTGCCCCATAGCCAGAGAAGCGAGGATCAATCATCAAATTCGTGCCCGTGAAGTACGGGTGATCGGAGCGAAGGGCGAGCAGCTCGGCGTGATGCCGCTGCACGAAGCGCTGAAGCAAGTCGAAGCGCAGGAGCTGGATCTGGTCGAAGTCGCGCCGGAGGCTCAACCGCCGGTCTGCCGCATGATGGACTACGGCAAGTTCAGATACGAGCAGAAAAAGAAGTCCCACAGCGGGAAAAAGCCTTCGGTCGTAGAGATCAAAGAAGTCAAAATGGGTTCTCGCACCGATGCCCACGACGTCGAGCACAAGGTCCGCAACATTCGCCAGTTCATCGAAAAGGGCCAGAGAGTCAAAGTATCGGTCTTCTTTCGCGGTCGAGAAATCACGCATCCCGAGCTCGGGCGCCAGATGCTGAAGGGCGTGGTGACGCGATTGCAAGATATCGCCAAGGTCGACATCGAGCCCCGCCTGGAGGGCCGCAATATGGCGATGTTGCTGACGCCCAAGGGATGAATTGTTGGAAATTTCCCATTTGAGATTTACCGGCTGAGGCTAAGGCTGAGGCGAGCTCAACCTTAACCTAAACCTCGACCTGCAGCTGGCGGGTGGTGCGATAATATTTTTTTTACAGGAGTAAAAAAAGTGCCTAAGATAAAGACCAATCGAGCGGCGGCGAAGCGGTTTCGCGTCACCGCCACGGGCAAGATCAAGCGCAACAAGGGGTTCAAGCGCCATATTCTCTCGAGCAAGGGGAAGAAGCGCAAGCGTCATTTGCGCAAAGCGACCACGGTAGCCGCGGTCGAGGCGCACAACATTCGTCAGTTGATACCGTACAAATAGGGCAGGGGGCAGAGAGCAGAGGGCAGGAACGGGAGCCCGAAACCTGTAACCCGAAACCTGGAAAGAAATTTGTCTGCGCAAGCTGCTCAAAAAGATCTCAGAGGGCATGCAAAGGCTGAGGCTAAGGCTAAGGATGAGGTT
>DATBMR010000149.1:0-25769 GCA_036554745.1 Binatia bacterium | reverse complement strand
ATCGGAAACACTGATCAGGGCTCTCTCGATCCTGCCCACTGCACATGATCCTCCTGGATAGGGTGATGGACGCGGGGAACTCGCGCGCTGATGGAAGTGAGAATCTCGTACGAGATTGTGTTGGGCCCAGGCGCCTATCTGGTTGGCGGAAATTTCCGCGCCGCCTTGACGGCCCAGGAGAACAACCTCATCTCCCTGTTTGACATTTCGTATATCGGTAACATCGATCATAGTCAATCCATGCATACTCTTCCCACCGCCGGCGCCCGTTGACCGCACACGAACACTTCCGCTCGATTGGAAAGCAGGCGCGGATAACCGTCGCCAGGTATCTCAGCCGGCCCATACCGGTATCGATTTTCAGATGAACTTGGAGTGTCGTGCCGCGACTCTTCACGCCCTTTGCCAATCGTTTGAGCCCGGCGAGTTCATGTCCAACAGGCGTCAACGCATGGAACAAATCTCAGCGCGAGAACTTTGACTTTGGCGCCGACCTTGTTGCGGATCTGCCGGAAATTCCAGCGCACCGCCTCATGATCGATCGACCAAAGGGTCGGCGTCCGGATCGGGACATCGTTGCGCAATGTGGGCTTGCGCTCAGGAGACTTTCGACCCGGGCTGCACGGGACTTTCGGGGTTCAAAATGACGACGCGGCCATCGTCGGACGCGGCGAGCAACATGCCTTGGCTTTCCATGCCGCGCAGTTTGGCCGTCTCCAAATTGGCCACGACGACGATCTGTTTGCCAATGAGATCTTCCGGCGCGTAGTGATTTCTGATGCCGGCGCAGATCTGGCGCTGTTCCGACCCGAGATCGACCTGTAAAACCAATAAGCGGTCAGCGTTGGGATGGGGTTCGACGGATCTGATCGTGGCGATCTTCAGTTCGATTTTACGAAAATCCTCTATTGAAATCATCTCGACTTCATACCTCAACGGTAAGACAAGAGCAAAATAACAGAACCCCGGCAGCAAAAAAAGCTAACTCACGTGCTTGACTGCTGCAGGGAATTCTATTAGTTAGTAACCATTACTAATAACGAGGAGGGGCTATGGCCAAGAGTTTAGCTAATACCAAGAGTCACGAGAACCTGAAACACGCTTTCGCGGGCGAGTCTCAGGCGAACCGGCGTTATCTCTATTTCGCAAGGGTTGCCGACATCGAAGGTTACCCCGACGTTGGAGGTTTGTTCCGCGACACTTCCGAAGCGGAAACCGGACATGCTTTCGGACATCTCGATTTTCTCAAGGAAGTCGGAGATCCGTGCACCGGCGTGCCGATCGGCACGACCGCAAAGAATCTCAAGTCGGCGGTCGAAGGCGAAACCTACGAGTACACCGAAATGTACCCCGGCTTTGCCAAAACCGCGCGCGAAGAGGGTCTTTCCGAGTTGGCTGAATGGTTCGAAACTTTGGCGAAAGCGGAAAAGTCTCATGCCGGACGATTCGCCAAGGGGCTGGATACGCTCGGCAGCTAAATGGACGTTGCACAGCACTTCTGGCGGAGAGGCGCCTGTCCGATCCGCCAGGAGTGGGTCATGGTTTGATCGCGACTGGTGCGGTGACAAAACTTTTGGGAACGGGTAAAATGAACAAGATTGTTCTCGATGATATCCTCGGCTTTTCGGCTTACGAGAAAGTTCGCCAGAAATTTCGCGATGATATTATCGAAAAGAAAAAGAATCGACGGGTTTCAGTTGGCGATAAGGTTTCCATCGTGTTTGAGAACCGCGATACGGTGATTTTTCAGATTCAGGAGATGCTGCGCGCAGAACGAATCACCGATTTGGATAAGATTCGTGAGGAGATTGCGGTCTACAACGAACTTATTCCCGATCCGGGCGAGCTGAGCGGCACACTGTTTTTGGAAATCGAAGACCAGGCGCGCCTGCGCGACGAGCTGCTAAAATTCCTAGGCATCGACGAGGCGGTCTCGTTGAAGGTCGGCGGCCGTTCAATCGCGGCACGGTTTGAGCAAGGGCGTAGCAAAGAAGACAAAATCAGCGCTGTGCAGTACGTGCGGTTCCCTCTCGACAGCGCAGCTCATCAGGGGTTTGTCGGTGGCGAGCAGGCAGAGTTGGTGATTGATCATCCCAACTACAAGGCTCGCACAGTCCTGGCCCCCGCCGTGCAAAGATCGCTGGCCGAAGATCTGGTGAACTGAACATATGACGAGACGGCACGGACAGGCTCGAAATACCAAACAGCTGCGCGTCATCTGGGAGGCCGTCAAGAAGGATAAGTCTCATCCGACCGCCGATCAGATCTATGATCAAGTGCGCAAGAAATTGCCGACGATCAGCCTTGGGACGGTTTACCGGAACCTGCAAAAATTGGTATCCGACAAAAAACTTCAGGTCCTGATGCGGGGTCGCTCGCAGCATTTCGATCCTTTAGTGGCACCCCACCAGCATTTTATCTGCGAGCTGTGTGATCGTGTATACGATGTTTTGATCGACAATCAGAAAGAGATCAAGCCCGTTAAATTGCCTCACGAAGGCTTTCGCGTAACTTCTCATCAACTGGCTTTCTACGGCACCTGCAAGCACTGCTCGGCGTAAAATAACGACCGGATTGATCTTGTAATCCATTCGGCCGGGCGCTAGACTCCGCGTGGTTTGGTGGTGGCCATGCTCAGTGCACACCTGCCCCGGAATTCCTGAGGAGTTTTCAAAGCGTTTCTCCGAGGAGGATGAAAAATGAAACGGCGCGGCTTTCTGGGTTTGGCTGGAGCGGCGTTTTTGCTGCCGCTGCGCGGCGTTGCCGACGCGATCTGTAATCCCTCCTTAGTGAAGCTGTTCCAGCAAGGTCGGCAATTGGTGCAGGCACGCGGCGGTAAGCTGAAATCGCCGTCCTTGGGTTCGTACTTTCTTGAGTGGTATGGCCACTCGAGTTTTTTGATCCACTCTGGCAGCCAAACCAAAGTAGTGGCGGACCCGAATTTCAACGTCACGCCAGGGATTCAGGCCGACGCCGTTACGGTCAGCAACGATCACTTTACCCATAACAACACCGGCGCGGTAACCGGCAATCCGGTGATTCTTCGAGGCATTACCTTTAAGCAGACTTGGAATCCGATCCGCACCAACATCAAGGACATCACGATCGTCAACATCCCGAGCCAGCGCGGCCAGAACTGGGGCGCGATTGCTAACTCGATTTTCGTGTACGAGATGGGGAGTTTGTGTCTCGCCCACCTTGGCAATATCGGTCATTTGCTCACGCCGGAGCAAGTCAAAGTTTTGCAGCATGTCGACGTGATGATGGTGCCGATCGATGCAATGACGAATCTGGGGTTTGATGACATCATCAAAGTGATCGACCAGGTTAAACCACCGATCGTGATCCCGATGCACTACGACGTCGGGCGTCAAGCTGAACTTTTCGCCGCTTTTGCCACCGAGCACTACCCGGTGAAAAGATTGCCGGAGTCTCAATTGATGCTTAATCGTGGCATGCTGCCGAAAAGCACGGAGATCCTCGTTCTCGCTCATCCTCGTCCTGCCTTGTTCGGCGACTGAACAGTCAAACCTCGCACCTGCAGTTGATGTTTATGGGCATTCCCCTATAATGATCCGACTAGCGTTTCGCGATCTGACCGGGTGTATAGTGAACCAAAACGATGTCGATTATTTCCGCAACCTTCTAAACCAACGCATCGCCGAGTTGCGTCAAGAGGCCGGCAAGACGGTCGAAAACATGGATGAGGACGAGAACTTTCCCGATCCGACAGACCGAGCTTCGATGGAGTCCAATCGGAACTCCATCCTGCGCATTCGCGATCGCGAACGCAAGCTTATTTTTAAGATTCAAGAAGCGTTGCGGCGCCTTGATGACGGTGAGTACGGCATTTGCGAACAGTGCGGTGAAGAGATCGCGATCGAACGATTGAAGGCCCGTCCGGTGACCACATTGTGCATTGGCTGCAAATCCAGCCAAGAGCTCGCTGAGCGCAAAGCCAAAAAGTTTATTTAGCTCCAACGGAAAAACTTGATGAAGGTACGCAAAGCGGTCATTCCGGTGGCGGGGTTGGGAACGCGTTTTTTGCCGGCGACTAAAACGGTGCCCAAGGAGCTCTTACCGATCGTGGATATTCCATCCATTCAATACGTCGTGCAGGAAGCGGTAGACGCCGGCATCGAAGAGATCATTTTTGTCACGGGACGGGGAAAGGACGGCATCGAAGATCATTTTGACGAGGCGCCCGAACTGGAGCAGGTTCTCGCCGACCGCGGCCAAACGGAAATGGTCAAGATGCTCCGGCGCATCGCCGAAATGACCGAAGTCGTGTCGGTTCGTCAGAAAAAACCGCTTGGCCTTGGTCATGCCGTCCTCTGCGCCCGCGATTTGGTCGGCGACGAACCGTTTGCGGTGATGCTTGCCGACGATCTGATCGAGAGTGACAAGCCGTGCATTCGCCAGTTGTTAGAAATCTTTCAGGACACTGACGAATCGGTTGTGGCGCTCATGGAAGTGCCGCTGTCCGAGGTGCACCAGTACGGTGTCATAAAGGGCAGCGCCCTCAAGCCGCGGCTATTTCAGGTGGAGGCGATGGTCGAGAAGCCGCCGGCCAAGCATGCGCCGTCACGGATGGCGATCATCGGCCGCTACGTGCTGCGGCCGGAGATTTTTTCAATCCTGCAGAAACTTCCCCCTGGCCAGGGCGGCGAAATTCAACTGACGGACGGCCTGGCGCAACTGGTGCGGGACCGCAAAGTGTTTGGCTGCGAGTTTGTCGGCGACCGTTACGACATCGGTGACAAGTTCGGGTTCGTTCGCGCCACAATCGCCTATGCGTTGAAAAGACCGGACTTAAAAGATAAAGTGCTGCAATATTTGAAGACCATGTCGCGTTAAGCGGGGCCGTAGCTCAGTTGGGAGAGCGCTAGAATCGCACTCTAGAGGCCGTGGGTTCGACTCCCATCGGCTCCACCAAGTTCAAAAAAGGCGGGTGATCGACCCGCCTTTTTTATTTTCTTGGCCGGCATTGACATCAATCAGTGGCTATGGAAATAGGGACAAGGATCGAACCCGCAAACGCCTGGCTGGAGGATTGGATGGCAAATTGGTTATGGATCGCTGGATCGACACTGCTCTGTCTTCAGTGGATTGGAATTCATTTCACGGGCATCCACCCAGCTCCGGAGTTTCAAGCTTTTAGCGCTGGTGTGGCGATCTTTGGCGCTGCCTTCATGCTTTCGTGGGCGGCGGAACTGGCGCAGAAGGACATCCCCCAAGCGCTCGCCATCGCTCTACTCGCGTTAATTGCAGTGCTGCCGGAATACGCGGTCGACATGTACTTCGCCTGGAGCGCTGGCAAAGATCCCACGTACACTGCGTTTGCGACTGCCAATATGACAGGTGCGAACCGACTGCTGATCGGCGTAGGTTGGGCCGCCGTCGTCATTACTTTCTGGCTCAAAAGCGGGAAACGTGCGATCCGGTTGGAACCCGGTCACAAGATCGAAATCTTCTATTTGGGCTTAGCAACTCTCTATTCGTTCTTGATTCCGTTCAAGGGGCGGCTCGATCTCGTTGACGCCGCGGTCTTAATCCTGATCTTCGCGTTTTATATGCGCGCGGCCGCGAAGGCCGCCCACGTAGAGCCGGAGCTCGAAGGACCGGCGCAGATGATCGAAGGCTACGGTGAAGCCGTGCGTCGGGTGGTGACTGCATCGTTTTTTTTACTTTCGGGCTTTACGATTTTCATTGCGGCGGAGCCGTTTGCCGAAGGGCTGCTGGCCAGCGGCCGAACGTTTGGCATTGAAGAGTTCATTCTTGTGCAGTGGCTGGCGCCGTTAGCTTCGGAGTCGCCAGAGTTCATCGTCGCAATTTTATTTGCACTGAGAGCGCAGCCCGGAACCAGCATGGGAGCGCTGTTGTCGTCGAAAGTAAATCAATGGACGCTGCTGATCGGCATGCTACCGGTGGTATATGCTATCTCAGCGGGTAGCTTCGGCGCGATGTACATGGATGGTCGTCAGGTGGAAGAAATATTTTTGACTGCGGCCCAATCTTTATTCGCTGTGGCTATCTTGGCCAACCTTTCGTTCTCGCTTTTGGAAGCGATCGCCGTATTTGTGCTGTTCTCTACCCAATTGCTTTTTACCGACCCGCAATTCCGATTCTACTATTCGATCTTCTATTTAGTCTTAGCTATAGGGCTGGTGGTATTGAAAAGAGATGCGCGGGAGGGTATTTGCGGCCTGTGTTCCCGGTCGGCAGCGGTTCCTGCTATAGAGAAGCATTAGACTTCTCCGGTTTTGCGAACTTGCTTCACCTCGGAGACTGCAGTCGGCCGAGACCAGTACATCTCCTGGCACCGGGGATTCGATTGCTGGTCGCGAGCCGAGGCGGAACTGAGGAGCGACTAAACCGTCTCTAGCAGGTTGCTGAAAAACTGATTGCAGGCTGCTCAAAAAGACTCAGAGGCGAGGCGCCGAAAAATCGACGAGCGGAGGCGTACTTAGCCAGTACGTTGTAGCGAGGCGATTGAGCGCAACGAAGCATATGAGTCTTTTTCATCAGCCTGCTAGATCAATGCTTGGCGGCGGCTTTCTCTTCCTTGATGTTTTCGTGGATCAGGCGCGGCACGGCGCCGCAGGTAAAACAGCGGGGTGGTTCAAGTTTCGTTTCGCCTTCCGGATAGCGCATGAAACGCCGGTAAAATGGCTTTTCGGTGCCGACGTAATCATCGTAGTAAAAAGCCAGTTTGCCGCACTCGCTACACTGTAGGTACTTAGCCATCTTTCCTTCCGAACTGCTTGGCCTTTGCTTCTCGTCCTTCGTGTGGGCCCGAGATGCTACAAAGAATACTGGGGAAGCCAAGCCAGGTCAACAACTCGGTTCATCGATGCGCTTGAGAATTTGGCTATTTTGTTGCATGGCTAAGAATTAGCCGGAACGGTGGTGTGTGGTCCGAACAAATATCTCGGATGCTTTTTACGACAAGAGGAGGAGCAGGTCATGGCGATCAAATTATTTCAATCTCAAACGTCAATGTTTTGCGAAAAAGTTCGAATCGTACTCGCGATGAAAAAAGTACCTTACGAGATTGTTGACGTGCGCAAGGATGACCGAAAGTCGTTGATTGAATACACTGGCCAGCGAAAAGTTCCGTCGATGGATTATAACGGCGAGTGCATCATCGACTCAACGATGATTTCGGCCCGCTTGGAAAAGGATCATCCGGCGAACAGCATTTATCCCGAAATCACCTCCCAAAAGGGGCTGTGTTTGGCGCTGGAGGATTGGTCCGACGAGGTCTTGATTCACGCGAACCATGCCATTCGCCGCGCGGAAACTCCGGAGGCGCGTAAAAAAGCCGAAGCTGAATGGGATATCCATTTCAATACACTGGAACAAATGTATTCAGATAAAAAATTCATTTTTGACAAGCTAACGATTGCCGATGCGTCGATTTTTTCTCAATTGCACTATCTCTACACCACCGTAAAGTACGAGGTGCCGGCAGCTTACCAAAACGTCCATAGGTTCATGGAAAACATGCGCCAAACGCTCAAGCTAAAAGCGCTATCCGACAGCTTTGAGGCGCAATCGCTATAACTCAATGAAGAAAGATGTCACGATCCCTCGACTGGGGTCGAGCGACGAGAGCGATGAGGTGAGGATTTTGCGCTGGATCAAAACCAAAGGGGCTCGAGTGCAGAAAGGCGAAGCTCTCCTGGAAGTCGAAACCGACAAGGTCAATGTCGAGATCGAGTCGCCCGGCGATGGCCAATTGGCGGAGATTAAGGCCCAGGAAGGTGAATTCGTAAAATTTGGTGCTGTCGTCGCCGTCATCGACACATCCAACTAACTTGATCCGCGAACGGCATTTCGTCACCAACCTCCTTCGATTGGCGTATAGCGGGATCCGTCGAGCGCCTTCGGTCGACTTCGATCCGTATCCTCGATGATGACTCGGCGATCTGTTCGATCAGCGGGGCTCGACTATCTCCGCGGTGAAATCGCATGGGTCATGCTCATTCCACAAGCCTGATGGAACAGCGGTTTTCAAGACTGCTGTTTCACACCACCGGCATCGGATGTCTCCTCGGCATTGCGGCTACCGGTTATTTCTTGTTCGGACTTGCGGGATACGTTCGCAGCCCCTGGCTGAATTACAGCATTCTTGGCGTTCTCGTCGTCAGCGCAATTTTTGTTCTCGGGAAATTTTTCGCTATTCCATGCGAGACCAAGCTCCTGGGCCGCACGCTTTGGACCGCTCTTCTGTGCTTTCTCATCATTGAAGTCGTTCTTGGCCTACTGCCGCCTACAAGCCGCGACGAGCTTACCCATCATTTGGCGATACCGAAGCTATACGCCAAGGCGGGCCGGATCATCGAAGTGCCGATGGCGCCGTACGCGTACTATCCCATGCTACTCGACATGCTGTACACGCCGTGGCTGACGTGGGGCTATGATTTTGTTCCGAAACTGATCCACGGGCTGTACGGCTGGCTGACCGGTTTAGTGCTCTACGCTTACTTGGCCCGTCGTTTAAACGCGGTCTACGGGCTGCTCGGGTTTTTTCTGTTCGTCTCGACGCCGGTGGTCGCGCGCTTGAGCCATTGGGGCTACGTTGATCTAGGCGTCACATTTTATACAACCACGGCGCTTTTTTCGCTGCTGTGTTGGCGTGAGAACCGAAAAGCCTGGGCTTGGCTGGCGCTGGCTGCGTTATCCCTCGGCTTTGCTCTCGCTACCAAGCCGAACGGTCTGGTTCCAGCCGTGGTGATGTCTTTGCTGTTCGCCTTGGCTCTGGCTAAGCCGCCCCGAGAAATACTGGCACGAACTTTGGGCGAGCTGAGCTTGTTCGTCGGGCTCACATTGGTACCCTTTCTGCCGTGGCTCGTGAAGAACTGGCTCCAAACCGGCAACCCGTTCTATCCGTTACTGGGAAAGTTTTTTGCCGGAGCTTCGACGCCGCCCCCCGGCGGCATCAGTTTCGGCGAGTTGGGCATCTTCGCTAAACGGCAACTCCTCTATCACGAAAACATCTGGGAGATCTTGGGATTGCCCCTGCGGGTTTTTTTTAGCGGCCAGGATGACAACCCGCAATTCTTCGACGGCGTGCTGACGCCCGTCTTGATCTGCTTTTTGCCTTGGGCCTTCAAAGGCAAATGGTCCGACGAAAAGAAGTTCCTGGCCAGTTTCGCCGTGCTAGTTTTCCTGTTCGCACTGTTTCTCGTCGAGTTGCGCATCCGGTATGTCCTGTTCATCGTGCCGCCGCTGATTGCCTTATCTGTCTATGGCATCTTCAACATTTACCTGCGAATTAAACGTCCGGCTTATTTGGTCGCCGTGTTGATGTTTTTCGCGGCTTGGCATTGCAGTTATTTGCTGCGCTATTTCAAGGCGGCCGAGCCGCTCGGATATCTATTAGGCGGTCAGACCCGGGAAGCTTATCTCAACCGTATGGTTCCGGAGTACGCTGCCTTTGACTATATCAACGCCAAAACAGCGCGGTCGGCGAAAATTTATCTTCTCTTTGTCGGCCGGAGGGCGTATTATTGCGAACGGGAATATTTTCACGACAGCGGCGATCTTCCTGGCATGCTAGTGGGCGCGATTCGTGCTGCGAAGAACACCGAGCAAATCGCGCAGTCTTTGAAACAAATGAATATAACGCACTTGATGATGCGCGAGGATCTGCTGACGGCTTTTCTGTCGAACAATCTCACCGCGGATCAAGCGAAGCTGTGGAACGAACTAGCCATGACTCGGCTTAAGCCGATGTTTCGCGAGCGCGGCTACTCAGTCTACCAGCTTGATGCTTAGTCACTGCGAAATCTCCGTCATCATCCCGGTTTTTAACGAAGCCGCGTCTTTAGCGACGCTAATAGGCGAGGTTCACGCGCTCAAGCTCGGACGCGCGGAAACCATCGTGGTCGATGACGGCTCAACCGACAATAGCGCGGAGATCGCCCTGAAAGCTGGGGCCAACGTGGTGCGTCATCCGTATAACATCGGGAATGGCGCGGCCGTCAAAAGCGGCATCAGAGCGGCACGCGGCAGATGGATCGTCCTGATGGACGGCGACGGACAACACAAGCCAGAAGATATCCCAAAGCTGCTCGCGCAAGCCAGGACTTACCATATGGTTGTCGGCGCCCGCGCGAAGGGATCGAAGTTGAGGTTTCACCGGTACGCCGCCAACATCGTATATAATCTGTTGGCCTCCTACGTCACCCGGTTCAAGGTCAAGGACCTCACTTCCGGCTTCCGCGTTCTGTCGCGGCGCGACGCTTTGCGATTTATTGACTTGTTGCCCAATACTTTTTCGTATCCGACCACACTGACGCTGGCTTTTCTGCGCTCCGGTCTCACTGTTAAGTATGTGCCCATTCAATCGCTTTACCGTGCCGGTCAAAGCAAGATCAGCCTGGTTACCGACGGCGTCCGCTTTTTTCTGATCATCGCGAAGATCGCGACCCTGTTTTCACCGTTCCGTGTCTTTTTACCAGTCAGCGCATTTTTTCTCTTAACAGGAATGGGTTACTACCTTTATACTTACACCACAGAACATCGTTTCACGAATATGGGAGTTTTTTTGCTGACCACGGCTGTAATTATTTTCATGCTGGGTCTGGTTTCCGAGCAGATCGCGCTTTTAAGAATGGAGCAGCGTGCGGCCCGCAGCAGGTTAGAAACTGGCGGGCAGGAAGATTAGCTTCGAGCGACGGCGCCGGCGAATCCGAAGGCAATGAAGATCTGTTACTGGGGAACGTTCGAACGAGAATACCCGCGGAATGCCGTGCTGATCACTGGCCTCCGGCAAAACGGAGTCGAAGTCATTGAGTGCCATTACGAATTATGGGAGCAGGCCTTTCGCTCCAACAAAATGGCGTTGCTCGCAGGATTCGGACGGAAGCTCCGTCTGGCGGTCAGAGCATTTCTTAACTATCCCGTCCTCATTTATCGCTACCTTTGTGTAGGTGACCATGATGCCGTTATTGTAGGTTATCTGGGACACTTGGATATTTTTTTTTTGATGCCATTTGCGAAGCTCAAGAGAAAACTCTTGGTCTTTGACGCTTTTTTTTCGCTTTATGATACCGCTATTTTAGACTGGCAGCTGGGATCAAAGAATTCGCTATTGGCGCGCCTTTGTCGATTTTTGGATTGGGGTGCCTGCCGGTCGGCTTCGCTGGTCTTAGTAGATACCGAGGCGCAACAGAAGTTTTTTTGTCGCGAGTTCGGACTCGCGAGCGAGAAAGTCCGCTGGCTCTATGTTGGGGCCGATGATTCTATGTTTACGCCTTCCATCGAACCTGACCGACCAAGACCCTTTCGCATCCTTTACGTTGGAAACCACGTGCCACTGCATGGCATTCCAATAATTTTGCAGGCAGCGCGACTACTGAACGAAGAAAAGATCGAATTTTGGTTGGTTGGCGGAAATCATAAAGATCCCGATCGCACAGAACTGTTAAGGCATTCCAATGGGGCGTGCGTGAAATGGTTTCCTTGGATGCCGCCTCACGAACTACGCGACAAGATCCGTGAGGTTGATGTTTGCTTAGGTATCTTTGGCACTTCGGATAAGGCCAGGAGAGTCATACCGGGCAAAGCTTTTCTCGCTCTTGCCATGGGAAAGCCACTTATTACGGGTGACTCGCCGGCTGCGCGAGAACTCTTAGAACACGGCAAAAATGCGATTCTGTGCGAGATGGGGAGCGCTGACGCTCTTGCCGACGCGATTCGCCGACTTCGAAACGATCCTCTTCTGCGACAGCGAATAGGTGAAGAAGGGAGGCGACTATACCAAAAGCAGTGTAGGCCGGCAGTCCTCGGTTTGCGGTTAGCCCGCTTGATCCAGGATACTTTAAAGCGAAAGGAGACCGGGAGCATTGAAATGTGTGAGCGTCATCATACCTAACTGGAACGGTGAGGAGCTCCTGGGTCCCTGTCTCGAGTCTCTTTACCGCCAAAATTTTGGCGATTTCGAAACGATTCTCGTCGACAACGGATCGCGCGACGGATCGATCGGTTTTGTTCGAGAGCATTTCCCCCAGGTGAAGATCATCGCCTTCGATGAGAACCGCGGTTTTTCTGCTGCGGTCAACGCCGGGATTCTAGCCGCGGGAGGACGTTATATCGCCCTTCTCAACAATGATACGGAGGTCGATCGGTTGTGGCTCCAGGAGTTAGCCGCTTCCCTCGATCGCAATCCGCAAGTAGGCTCGGTGGCTTCCAAGGTTCTATTCCATTCCGATCCGCAAAGCGTGAACAGCGCTGGTGACGAATTCAGCGTATTTGGAGTTCCGTACCAGCGTCGATGGCTGCGCGGGGACCGCGATTGCTTCAACGAGCCGCAGTACGTATTCAGCGCCTGCGGGGCCGCCGCGCTTTATCGTAGAGAACTATTTGAAAAAATCGGCCTGTTTGACGAGGTTTTCTTTGCTTACCAGGAGGACGTTGATCTCGGCTTCCGTTCGCAACTTGCCGGTTACAAATGCCTTTATGTTCCGACCGCTGTTGTCTATCACAAATACCACCAGACCTCCTCAAAACATGCCAGTCTGTGGATGCATCTGAGGGAGCGCAATAAATATTTTGTTTTGGTCAAGAATTTGCCGGCGAAATTTTTTTTTCTCTGTCTGCCGTTATTCCTGTTTCATGAAATGTTTGCGTTCGTTCAGGCGCTCCGGTTCAGCCACGTCCCGGTTTATTTCACTGCCCGCTGGGATGTGTGGCGTCATCTGCCTCAACTGCTGGAAAGCCGCCGACAGATTCAGAATCATCGTCGGGTCGGCGATGCTTATTTGTTTGGGATCATGAGTTTTCGCGAACCTATTTGGATTCTATTTTATCGTCCCCTGCGCGCATTCGCCTCTAGAATCCCAGCGCTCGTTTGGAGTGAGATTTCGACCCGCCGCTCCAATCACTTGGAAAACTGATCCTGCTCGAACTGATCGATGAGGTAGCCTGTGAGCCATCATTTTTCAATTTCCAGGCACCTATTTTTGCGTTGGGTAAATTTTCGTCCAGGAATTGGCTTGCTTTCACGGTCGCTCGCTCGCGGCGACAAGCGGATAACACCAACCAGCGCGCTTACGATCTCGCTCGGTGGGCTTGCGGCGGCCAACATACTTCTATCAACCTTGATCTACGGCTACGTTTTGATCGCCATCGGACCTGGTCCGCAGACGGATGCACTGTTCGCCTCGGTCACTGTGCCGCGCTTGGTTTTGGCCGTTATCGGTGGATCGTTGACGCATGTCCTCGTGCCTGTTCTAGCGGTGCAGCCTCCCGAAGATGTTAGTAAAAACGGTTGGAGCCTGTTTCTGCTAATCGGCTTTGTTTTTGCCGCTTTGGAAATTGGACTCCATCTGTTGGCGCCGTTCTGGGTGAGTGCGGTGGTACCAGGCTTTTCCGAGGAAACCAGATTACTCACCGTAGAGTTGGCGCGAATCCACCTTGCAGCCATGGTTTTGACGGGGCTCTGCAGTGTCTTGGCAACGTTTTATCAGGCTACCAAGCGTTTCGTTCGTGTCGAGCTGATCAGCCTACTTTCCGCGAGTCTGAGTTTCGCGTTCTTGTTTTGGGCTTTATCACGATACGGTGTAAAAGCAGCCGCATGGGCTGCGCTCTTGCGGACAGGCTTGCAGGTCTTATTTTTGTTGCCGGGGTTGGGACGCTATTGCCGACCTGATTGGCGCAGTCCTGCAGTTGCCGAGGTCTGGCGTAGGTTCAAACCGCTGTTATTTGGCACGACCTATTATAAGCTTGGTCCGATAGTGGATCGATTTCTCTCTTCCATGACGCCCACTGGTGGGCTATCGCTCCTTTATGTCGGTCAACAAATCCTTACGTTAGCCAATGACATTATTTACAAATCCCTTACGGTACCCACGCTGCCGCTTCTAACCCGTCACGCTCAGGCTCACGAATGGCGTAGGTTTCGTTCTGTTCTGCGTGGGCGGCTTTTGGTCGTGGGTATCCTAACGGGTGGCGGATATCTAGCGTTTTTCGGGCTGGGCGAATCGTTGCTGATCTGGGTTGCACGCTACGGTCGTGTCAGTGAGGGGGATGTCCATTCTTTGTGGTTGATCGTCATGGCTTTGGTCGGATTTCTTATAGCTGGATCGATGGGACAAATTGCATCCGCGGCGTTCTACGCCAAAGGTAATACCGCAACCCCGACCATAGTGGGGGTTATTGGTTTTACCCTGGGTATCGCTGCGAAGGTTTTTGGATTCTTCCAGTTTGGGTTAGTTGGTATCGCAGCCGGGACGACGCTGTATTATCTTCTCAATTTGGTAGTACTACTAATTCTTCAAAAACGGGAGCTGGGCCGTGCCACCGGCAGCTGAGGTAGAGTTGGAGGATCGGCCTTGTCCGATGGGCTGCTCGGCAGGTGACGATAAAGTCCTCACAAGTCGAGACCGCTCCTATAATCAACCTGGGCAGTTTACTATCGTGCGATGCCGGGCGTGCCGTCTGATGCGCACGAACCCACGTCCCACTCGTGATGGCATTCGCCGGTACTACCCTCGCGAGTATGCGCCCTACCAAGATACGCGACGTATTTTGGCGGAATTGCCGTCTCAGTCAGTTGCTCTTTGGAAACGTCCTATCCGGCGCTTGCTCAAAGTTCGGGACTCCCGAACGGTCCCGCCTCTACGGGCAGGCCGGATGCTCGAAATCGGTTGTGCCTCCGGTGGGTTTCTTCGCCTGATGGCCGAGCGAGGTTGGCAGGTACAAGGGGTCGAGATCTCCGAGAGAGCGGCGAGGTTCGCCAAGTCTCAGGGCTTTGCAGTCCATATAGGTGAGTTGGACAGTGCTGCGGCGCCAACCGCTTCCTATGATCTCATTGTCGGCTGGCACGTTTTCGAGCATCTCCACCAGCCCGTGCTGATGCTAACGAAGTTGAGGCAGTGGAGTAAACCTGGAGGATGGCTCGCTTTATCAATGCCGGACGCAAGCGCGTGGGAGTTTTCCTTCTTCAGAGAGCGATGGTACGGGCTACAACTACCTAATCACCTATATCATTATACACCGGGTACATTAAACCAGCTTTTGGTTCGAACCGGATGGCGCGCCGAGCGGTTTTTCTGGCATGCCAATCCCAACAACCTTTTGCAAAGTTTGCGTTATTGCTGTTGCGATCGCGGTTGGAACGGGATGGGCGATTTTCTTTTAGATATCGCGCAAGGCCGCCGGCTTCCATATCCGCACCGCTTCTTGGGAAAATTGCTCGGCCTCATGCACGCCAGTGGGCGAATGACAGTTTGGGCTCAACGAGACTAGTAAAACATGGCTGATCGCATCGCCTGGAAACCGAGATTTTCAGACCCGCGGGTGGCGAGCACAAGAATCCGTTGCTTAAATCCTCTGGCCGAACTGCAATCAGCGGGCTATCCGGTAGAGCTTTTCAATGCTCGACGCGTCGGCGAATACGCGGCGGTGGTCTATTCCAAGCTCTACGATGATGCGACCTACAATGAAGCCCTATTCCTGCAAAAGCGCGGCGTACGCATTGCTTTAGACCTTTGTGATAATCATTTCTACAATCCAAATGGCCTTCCATTTCTGAACAAAGCACTCGCGCAATTGAAACGCATGATGGCGTTGGCCGATGAACTGGTGGCGTCAACGGCAGCGATGGCAGAAGTTATGCGCGCAGAACTTTCAGGGTCGCGGAACATCACCATCATCGAGGATGCCGTTGAGACGGAGATCGACAGTGTCAGGGCTCCGTTTTGGGATTGTTGGTGGGGGAAGAAGCAATTGGGCGAGCTGTTGCGGGCGTTGAAGGAAGGAAAGTTAGAGCGAAGGACGCCGCTGGTTTGGTTTGGCATCCATGGTGGTGCCAATGCGGAGTACGGCATGCTCGATTTGCTGAAGCTGAGGCCATTACTTGAACAGACGAATCGCACCCATCCGTTGAGCTTAACCGTCATCAGCAATTCGAGGGAGAAATATAACCGAGCGATAAAGCCTTGGGTTTTCCCGACTCATTATCTTAACTGGCACCCGCAAACTGTGGTTTCCGCATTGCGGTCTCATGCCGTCGCCGTCATACCGGTAACCGACAATCCCTTCACGCGCTGCAAGAGCAACAACCGCCTCGCCTTTTCTTTGAACTTAGGGCTGGCGGTCGTTGCTGATGCCATTCCAAGCTATCAAGATTTCGCCGATGTCTGTTTTTTGAACGACTGGCAATCGGGCCTAGAGCGTTATCTCACTGATCCCGATCTGCGCCGGCGGCATGTCCAACGGGGGCAGACGATGATCGCGCGAGAGTGGTCGATTGAGCGGATAACAAAAAAATGGCGCGAGTTTTTTGATAGCTTATTGGCCGAAAAGACTACCCCATGCGAACGCTCTTCGCTGCCACCAAATTGACGCTCAAGGGCTATAGGTTGCTTGACCAGGCAATGGCTACAGATCCCTTGGTCGACGACAGTCTCTTCGAAATTAAACTGTTTAGTGGCGGCGGATCGCCATGGACGCTGAGTGGGCGATTCCGCTGGCTGACTCCGGCTCCAAACTGGGAGCCGATCGCCGAATGACCTCATGATCACGCCAGACCGTAATGTTGACGGAAAATCGTTTGAATCCTCGGACGTCAGTTTGAAGCGTGTGGTATCGTCGCGGGACGAACGGAGCGAAATGTCCCCACGTGCTCTCTTCATTATCAAGAGGAAATAAGTAGAGAGTTTTTCCATATACCTAATGAAAAGTTTCTTTCAATGGTTTACCGACAGCGGGATCGATCCCAATCGACCTTGGTTGATTTTGGGCAAAGGACCGAGTTTCGCCTCCCGAAATGGCCGTGACCTGGAGTGCTACCATACGATGTCTCTGAATCACGTCGTCCGAGAGCAACCGGTCACGGTGGCCCACATGATCGATTTTGACGTCGTTGATGCTTGTGGAGAGTCGTTGCTTAACAACGCTCAAGTCGCGGTGCTTCCGTGGGTTCCGCATGTTAACAACCGGCCGGGCCGGAATAATCTTGCTGAACTGGCGCAAATTCACCCTCTATTGCGCCGGATTAATGAGCAGGGTCGATTGTTATGGTACAACCACAGTAAGGCGCGGCAGCGGAACGGGGATTCTCCGGTAGTCCGGGTAAGATTCTTTAGCGCTGTAGCCGCGCTGAATTTGCTTGCCCTAGCCGGAGTGCACACAATTCGCTCTCTCGGGGTTGATGGCGGGACCAGCTACAGTAAGGAATTTGATGATTTAAAAGAAAAGACATTGCTGGCGAACAGCCGTTCCAGCTTTGATCGACAATTCGAGGAGATTGCTAACACCATTGCTACGACCGGAATCGATTACGCGCCATTGAATATAGCCTCTCCCGTGCGCATCTACATTGGGGCGACGGACCGGGAGATGTTGCCCGTGAAAGTTCTCGAGTATTCCATTCGCAAGCATGCGAGCATGAGCGTTGAAGTCATGCCCTTGCACCATTCGGGAATCGCTATTCCGCTTCCGAAGAATCCCAAGAATCAGCCGCGCACGCCTTTTTCATTTCAACGATTCCTGATCCCGGCACTGACAGGATATCACGGCCGCGCAATTTATTTGGATTCCGATATGCAATTGTTCAAGGACATAAGATTGCTTTGGGCGACGCCTTTCAACGGCGCAGACTTGCTCACAGTCTGTCCTGCGGAGGCGAGCGAGCGACGGCCACAGTTTAGCGTTATGATCTTAAACTGCGAAACTCTGGACTGGGACGTTGACAAAATCGTGCGATTGCTAGATGAAGATCGTTTATCTTATGAGCAGCTCTTGTATCAAATGGCTCTGGTAAAAAATATTCGCACCGATATAGGCGCGGAGTGGAATGCGTTGGAATATTTTTCTGCAGGCGATACCGCGCTTCTCCATTTCACGGATATGAGCACGCAACCTTGGGTATCCCGGGAGAATCATCTCGGATATCTTTGGGTTGGGGATCTCATCGAAGCGATCGATGCGAAAGCTGTCTCGATGGAATTCTTGCAACAAGAGATCGCCACCAGCCATGTGAGACCGTCGCTTCTCTACCAAGTGGAAAACCGCCTGAGTGATAGTCTGTTGCTACCTAGAAAGGCGAAACAGATGGACGCGAAGTTCGTTCCCCCTTACCAGTCCGTGGCGGGAACTCAAAAACCTCTTTGGTTTCGTTCCGGAAGAAGACTTCGCGCACTCTTCCGGCATTATTACCGAAACAATCGGGCGTACCATTATCAGCGCATTTTTTATGATTGGCTATATAGATAAGTCACAAGAAGCCTTGTTCTGGAAATCCGCGCCGGTGGCCATCACTGAGCGTGTTGCTAAGAGATGGGATGCGTTAGTATCGCTCGATGAACACTTAAGCTCGAGAGCTGTGGCGGTTTAATGCTGTCTTTCATCTTCGGTGCCACGATCGGCAGTTTTCTAAACGTGTGTATCGGCCGGATCCCGAACGGGGAGTCTATCATTCGCCCGCCGTCGCATTGCGTGCGCTGCCAAGGCGCCATCGCGTTTTACGACAACATTCCGCTGATCAGCTATCTTATGCTCCGTGGCCGCTGTCGCACATGCGGGGAGCGGTTTTCGCCACGATATTTTCTGGTCGAGTTTTTGATGGGCTTACTGACGTTAGCGCTTTATTACCGTTTTGGCCTGGGCTTCGAATTTTTGGTCGGCTTTATTTTTGTTGCAGCCATGATAGTCATTTCGTTCATCGATCTCGACGTTCGAATTGTACCGGATGTGATCAGCTTACCTGGTATTGTTCTGGGACTTGCGCTGTCGATAATTGGCTATTTTTTGAACAGCGGCTCCACCACCCTCATTCCTGGTCCGGTCAGTTCTTTGATCGGCATCATTGCCGGCGGCGGTTTCTTGTTGGCGACAGCATGGATCTATGAAAAAATCACTGGCGTCGAGGGCATGGGTGGCGGTGACATCAAGCTGCTCGCTATGATCGGCGCCTTTCTGGGTTGGCCGTCCATCCCGATGACACTCTTTTTTGCTTCCGTAGTCGGTTCGGTCGTTGGCCTCACATGCATGGTGCTGACCGGCGCCGGCCGCCGGTTGGCTTTACCCTTTGCGCCGTTTCTATGCTCCGGCGCGGTCTTGTTCGTTTTCTTCGGCGAAGAGCTAATTCAGTTTTATTTGCCCTCGTAATAGCAAGTGCTCACCGCTAATTCACGGACTGGGCTCCCAATCATTCCGACCCATCCAGGTCATCACATGCCTTAGAAGGTTCGTGTGCTGCACGTGCGCTCTCGATCCCTGAAAAACCGCACTATCTTGATGACATGTTGATTCGTCGCTCACCGCAGCGCCCCAGTATACTGCGCCCCCGCACGCTTCTCACTCCTACTTCTCTGAGGGATCGCCGCATTTCAACTAGGGACCGCTCAATATAATTCGAATTTAGTGACACACCTACCTCGGTTAGAGGTCTATTCATGGCGAGGTCACGGGGCGGCGCACCCAGCCAGGGCGTGCTCTTGACACCCGCATCCTGGCGGCGTATTTTCCGCCGTTCTCGGAGGAGGGTATGAGGTTCTCAAGTCAACGAAGTGGCTTCTCAATTATCGAGTTACTGGTTGTCCTGGTGATCATCGGCATCGTTGCCGCCATTGCGTTGCCCAATTGGCGTAGCTGGCTCCCCAGTTTCGCACTGAATAGCGCGACCCGTCAGATTCAATCCGAGTTACACAATATTAAGATGCGCGCTGCGACGGAAAACACACCCTTCCAGTTGGTCTATTTTCAGGGTGCCAGCGAATACACGATCGAGCGAGATTCTAAGCCATTACTGACGAAGCCACTAGCGCCCGGAACGAGCATCACGAAAGCGGGAGTCATATTATTTTCACCGCGGGGCACCGCAGGCGCTAATCGGGTGCGCTTGCGCAACGCCGATGGCTCTTGCAGGCAGATCATAGTGAGCGCGACCGGCAGAGTCAGAATTTGTACGCCCAACGCCTGCTCTGAGGACTGTTGATGAAGCGGGGGTAACGTGACCATGCGTCTTGGCAGTCAGACAGGTTTCACTTTCAACGAACTATTGGCCGCGATCGGCATTGTGGCCCTATTTGTCCTGGGTTACACCCTCAGCAGCGTTAATCTCTTTCGTTGGCAAGTCATTAGCGACAACTCAACTGTGGCGATTCATCTAGCGCAAGACAAAATCGAGGAGTTACAGGGGCGGCGGCCTCTTAGGAACGATGATTCCTGCGCAGGGGCTGGAGATCGTGGTCTTTCGGCACAGCCCGGTGTGGCGGGACTGTTTGACCGATGCTGGCAAATCGCCGACTCCTCTCTTGGCTCCGGCCTCAAACAAATCTTCGTGACCGTGTCATGGCGCGATCACGAAGATCATAAGGTCTCGCTTTCGACGCTCGTCTTTACTGAGGAGTAGCTGTGCGGAACGTCCATGTTGACGCGCGTGGCGCGACATTGATCGAGCACCTAATGTCATTGGCGATCGGCGCAATCATGATCGTTGTTCTGTACGCCTATTTTCGTAGTGAGATCTACCATTCGCTCGCTCTAGAGGCGAAGACTGCGACTCTCGAGGACACCCGTGGGGCATTAGATATCATCGCGCGTGATCTCAGAAATGCCGGCTCGTGGGGAAGTGGCAGCACCCCGCTAGAGACCGGCGTTGCGGATGATCCCATGAGCGATGCGGATACCGTCTGCAACCGGGTTTATCAAGCTGGCCCCGGTGTCATTCATGTCCAGATGGACTTGAACGGTAACGGCAACTGCGCCGATGTCGATCCGCGCGAGAGCGTTCGCTACGAATTGACCGGTCCGACGTCGACATGCGCCGGCCCCTACATCATCCGCCGAAACGGAGACTGTCTGGTAGCGAATGTGGTGCCGGTGACGAACGGCAGGATTTTTACCTTCTTCGACCGCAACGGCGTCGAACTCGGGAATGCGCCATCTCTGGAGGCGATCAAGCGGGTCAAGGTCGAGTTTGCCGTGCAAGGGCGGAACCCTGACCCCAAAGTTGCTGGCCACGTTGGCTCCGCTCTGTCAAGTAGCATCGAGTTTCGCAATTGACTTCAGGCTTATGAAGACAGGAAATCAGTACGGGTGCGGCGAGCACGGCATGGTCTTGATGACTTCGCTGATGATCCTCGCCGTGCTTCTGGCGGTAGGCATCGGTGCCGGCGTAATGGTGCGAAACGACCTGCAGATTTCGGGTAATCTGCGCCGCGGTGCGGAAGCCTTCTATGTTGCGGCTGCCGGCCTGGAATGGGGTAAGCGAGAGGTCGCCCAAACGAAGAGTTTTCCGCCCGCTCCGCAAAACCAGTCAAAGAATTTCGCACCCGGTGAATTTGCTGTGACGTTTTTGTCATCGAAGATGGTGGAACCACTCTCGGCTCAAGTCGTCCTTCGGTCGGCTGGAACGAGCCATGGGGCACAACAGATCGTTCAAGCGCAATTGACCAAGTCGCATGACCTCGTTGATGCTGCATTAGCTCTCCGAGGCAACCCGACCGCAGTTAAACTGACTGCCGATTCTATTTTTATTTCAGGGGTTGATCACGACGTAACGACCACTAACCCGGTGGTTGGGGCCAAATCGCGAAATGCTGTATCCACAGCCGATGACTCAATCGGTACGCTGGTCTTAAATGCACTTGGAGACCCGCCTCGCCAAGGCGTGCTCGATAGCGGTCCCGATATGCCAGCGGTCGCCACGAGTGATTATCTTTCAAGCGGTTTTATCTCTGAATTCGCCGACCAACTGTGCGCTAGCGCGGCTTCTATTCACTCTGTGCCGAGCACCGGCGTCCTAGTGATTGAGAACCAAGTCCTGGGCGGTCTAGGCGCGCCGCAGTTGCATTGCATCGAGGGATTATCCACTCCAGGCGATGCTGCTACGTTCGCCGGAACCGTCACCGGCGTGGGTATTCTAGTCGTCAAGAACGCAGATTTGATTTTATCCGGTGCATTACGGTGGGAAGGGCTCATCCTCGTAACCGGGAATGATGTTAGTCTGAAAACGAACGGGTCGAGCGGCACAGATTTGGTTGGTGCTGTGATGGTGAATGAGACCGGCATTCCGGGAACCGACAGGGCAATTTTGGACATTCAAGGTACTGTCCGGCTGCTTTTCAGCCGCCAAGCGTTGAGCCGGATCGTGCCTCTAGTTCCAACCGTGGCATGGAATAACCTCCGTCAGTCGCTGCCTTCGATTGTTGCGCAAAATTACTGGCGCATCGTTACGCCCTAATGTTGAACGTAGGAAATTGTTAATTTACAACGCCGCGACAAGGTGCTAAATTACGGATCTACAACGCTTTGGAAACCCAGTGACGTGGTGGGTTCCGACGCTCTTGTCACAGCCAAATTTGGTGTTTCCTGCTCGTTCCTCCGTGCGGCTGCTGGCAATAGATTAAGGATGAGGCGCGAGAGGGAGCAAGCATGGATACAAAGAAAACCATAATGGTGGTTGACGATAATCCTGATATTATCACGATCGTCAAAACCATTCTGGAAGGCCGAGGCTATACCGTTTTTAGCGCCTCTAGCGGTCCCGAACTCTTAACCATGCTGCCAAACCAAAAGCCTGACTTGATCATATTGGACATTATGATGCCCGAGATGGATGGTCTCGAAGTGCTGACCCGGCTCAAAGGCAAGAATGAAACCTCGACCATTCCGGTCATCCTGCTGACGGCTAAAGTCCAGTACGAAGATGTTCTGGGCGGCTATAAGCTGGGCGCGGATTATTACATCACCAAACCGTTCACCAGTACCCAGTTAGTGAATGGCATCAATCTGCTCCTGGGCGAGAGCAAGACGTAAAAATAAGAAGCCTTCTCCACCGGCGGACTTTCGCCCGACAATCGCTTTTTTCCCTATATTGGTAGTGCGGTTCAGAAGATCGCGAAAGCTTCTTCGCTGCTCCGCAGAATGACACTTGATCGGTGTGCGATTCTGAATGACGCGAAAGGATCGTTCGCTAAATTTGATTGACGACACTCTTTCCTGTCGATTTGCATCTTCCGCCGCTTTTATTCATTGTTTAATGGATGATTCATTTCATCACCTTCGAGGGGGGTGACGGGACCGGTAAAACCACCCAAATTCTGGCGGCTGAAAGTTACCTCCGTGAACACGGCCGAGCCTGCGTGGTCACTCGTGAGCCTGGTGGGACCGAAATCGGCAAGCTGATCCGCAAGGTGTTGCTGGAAGTTGGCGATGATGAGATCGCCCCGTCGACAGAACTGTTTCTTTACTTGGCAGATCGGGCGCAGCACGTTAGCCAAATCATTCGTCCCGCCCTCAAGGAAGGAAAGATCGTGTTGTGTGATCGTTTTACGGATTCGACTCTGGCGTATCAAGGGTATGGGCGCGGCATTGAGCTCGACTGGCTGCGCCACTTGAATGATATCGCCAGCGAAAGACAGCATCCGGACCTTACTTTTTTACTTGATTGTCCGGCCGCCGTCGGCTTGGCCCGTGCGGTGCACCGGCAGGCAGAAAACGCCGCAGATCGGCCTCCGGAAGATCGGTTTGAACGCGAAGAACTTGAGTTTCACGAAAAGGTTCGAAACGGATTTCTCGAGCTGGCGCGCGCCGAGCCTGAACGATTTCGCGTTCTAGATGCGTCGCGTCCTGTTGCCGAGGTTTCTGGACGAATTCGCGAAATCATGGCGCGGGAACTATCTTAATGGGTTTCTCTGAGCTCATCGGCCATTCCAACCAGATAGAAACGCTGCGCCGGGCGCTGCTCAACGACCGCCTGCACCACGCCTATCTGTTTCTTGGCCCTGACGGTGTGGGCAAACGCACGCTTGCGATGGCGCTGGCGCAGGCGATCCATTGCTCTGAGCTCCAGGGTGATTACTGCGGCCGTTGCGTCAACTGCGCCAGCATCATTCACGGCAACCACGCGGACGTGCGGTTCATCGGTCCACTCCTAGGGAAAAAAGAAATCGCTATCCAGCAGATCCGCGAACTTGAACGTGAGCTGCGCTTCCGTTCGTTTGGCGGCAAGCAGAAGATTGCGATTGTCGATCCGGTGACGTTGATGAACGCTGCGGCGCAAAACGCCCTTCTTAAGACACTCGAAGAGCCGCCGGCAAAATCGCTGATCATTCTGATTGCGCCCAACGGCGGCGGTCTATTGCCGACTGTGCGCTCCCGCTGTCTCCGGCTTTCCTTCGCTCCTTTGCCGTGCGCAGAGGTTGCCGCGTTTTTGCAAGCGAAGCATCGGGTGAAGGCGGAGGAGGCGGCGTTCCTCGCGGCCATGGCCACGGGAAGCATCGGCGTCGCATTGAGCCTGGATCAGGAAGGATTGATTGAAAAGCGAAAAACTTGGACCGAAATGCTTGGCTCGTTAAAGCCCGGCGACTATCAAGCGGCCGTGGTCACCGCGGAGGCGCTCGCCGCAACCCGCAACGGCGCGCTGGAGTTTTTTAAGTGGGCGGAGAGCTGGTACCGTGATTTGTTGGTTTACCGTGTCACCCGAAACTCGGAGGAACTTGTGAATCTGGACATGCTGGCGCAGATCGAGCAGCAAGCCGCTGCCAGCAAAGTGGAGAACAGCCTTGCGGCGATGGCCGGGATAGCGGATGCCGCGGCCGGCATTCAACGTAACCTGAATCGGCGCATGGTGCTGGAAAAGTTGCTTTTTGGCGTGGTCGGAGCTCGGTGATGGAACGCATTTACATCACGACGCCGCTGTACTACGTCAACGCAGAGCCGCACCTCGGACATACCTATACGACCATCGTCGCCGATACGCTGAAACGCTATTACCAATCGAGGGGCCACGAAGCGTTCTTGTTGACCGGGACGGACGAACACGGCGATAAGATTGCCCAAGCTGCCGCGAGCAACAACACAACGCCGGAAAAATACGCCGATCGGATCAGTGCTTTGTTTCGCTCTACGTGGGATGAGTGCGGCATCGCGTACGATCATTTTATTCGCACGACCGACGACTACCACGTAGCATATGTTCAGACGGTTCTCCAAAAGATTTACGACGCAGGTGACATCTACTTTGGCGAGTACGGCGGCTTCTATTGTTACGGCTGTGAACGATTCTATACGGAGAAAGAACTCGTCGAAGGTCAATGCCCGGATCACCAGACCGCGCCGGAGTATATCAGCGAGAAGAATTATTTCTTTCGCATGAGCAAGTACCAGCAGCGCTTGGTCGAAACCCTGCAAGCGAAGCCCGAGCTCGTTCGTCCGGAACGATATCGCACCGAGGTTTTGGCGTTCTTACGCGAGCCATTGGAGGATCTTTGCATCTCCCGCCCGACCAGCCGGCTGCAATGGGGCATTCCGCTGCCCTTTGACGCCAATTACGTGACCTACGTTTGGTTCGACGCGCTGCTCAACTATGTCAGCGCGCTGGAACATCGCGGCGGCGGCGCCATGGCGTCGTTGTGGCCAAAAGCCAATCATCTGATCGCCAAGGATATCTTGAAGCCGCACGCGATTTACTGGCCGACGATGCTGATGGCTGCGGGCTTGCCGCTTTACGACCATCTCAACGTGCACGGCTACTGGGTGATGGATTCCGGGAAGATGTCCAAGAGCTTGGGCAACGTCATTCGACCGCTGGAGATGAAGGCGCGTTTCGGCATGGATGCCTTTCGCTATTTTCTATTACGCGAGATGGCCTTTGGTCAGGATGCCCGGTTTTCCGAGGAAGCGTTGGTGACAAGAATCAACGCCGACTTGGCGAATAATCTGGGCAACCTCGTCAGTCGTGTGCTCGCGATGCAACAGAAATACTTTGATGGCGTGGTGCAGCCGCTGAGCGCCAGGTGGGCAGAAGA
>DATBMR010000081.1:0-5605 GCA_036554745.1 Binatia bacterium | reverse complement strand
GCACCAACGGAAAATCGGAGAAAGTCACGTCTGGAAACTTCCATGGACGCACCTCCAAAAACAGTGGCCTAAGGTTAAGGTAGGATAGGCGAGCAATAAACCTAGGTGGCACGTATTGTCAAGCGGTATTCAAGGTGCGTTCACAGGATGTGGAACTCCGCCGAACAAGGCGAGCGAAACGGCGAGTCGAGAAAAGTTGGAACGCGGACTTAGCTCTTCTACATTGGCTTTGACGAGGTCAGCCGCGGATTGCGGTCATTGCGCTGCTCGGGGTTGTTTCGACGGCGTCTTCAGACGGTGCGCCGGAGTCGAGCCAATCGCGGAAATTCTCCAGGCTGTGAAACATCTGCCATTCTTCAAAGACGTTGCGTGCCATGGCGGCGACGGCGCCGGGCGACTGTGGTTTGTCCTCGATCGTGACTGCGCAACGAAGTAGCCATTGTTCGAAGGTCTCCGGTTCGGGATCTTCCCGGACCGCCTGCTCCAACAAACGGCGCTTGATCGCGAGGCCGATCGAATCGGGTGTTTGATCCCGTTTGCGCCGGCGGCGTCGTCCCTCGGACGCTTCGAGCGCGGCGAGCAGCGCTTGGCAGATGTACGCCGGCCGAGCCGGCTTCGGCGTGTCTTTGACCACCGTTACGAGCTTCTCGGAAAAAGTCCGCCCATGAGGCTTTTCGTGTAGCCCACGGTAACATTCAGGGCATATCCAGGTCCCGGTGGACGGCGATAACCTTGGTCCACCGCGGCGATATCAAGATCGACAGTGGCGAGATCGTCGATCATGACCGCGAGCTTATCCGCGCCTTGCAGCGTCGTAAACGATTTCACATAGCCCGTGCAGCTCTTGCATGCCTCGATCGCGCGCGCAGCATCGCCGCTTTGCGGCACGAGCGAGAGCAATTGCTCGTGATCAGTCATGTTGCAGAAGGGGCACTGCAACCAATGGATCTGCCACTCGTCGCCGCAGCGGCCGCAGCGCAGATAGCGCGCCCTTTCAATGCCTCTTACTTCCACGAGTGCCGGCCACGCGCCGCAAGTGGCGCAGTAACCCTCGCCCCAACTGTCATCTCTAGGGGCCAGGCGACGCCCGCAAGCTTGCAAGAAGGGAATTGGCAGCAATTCGACAACACTTGTAAAAGCGTTGACGTCCACTCCCAGTGCCCGGGCGCAGCTCTGCAGCGCGGCCGTGTCCTGGCAAAGGGCGGCGCGAAATAACTGCACGGCTTCCACCGTTGACTTTGCCGCTGCGCCGAGTGTGGCCATTTCGGCAGTACCGGCAGCAGCGGCGCTGCGGATCAAACGCTTCAGCCAATCATTAAGCAGCCCGAGCGGCAGGACGACGGCGGCTTCGGCCAACGCCGGCGCGTGCGGCATCCGACGTGGGACGGCGGGCACCAGCCTCTCCCACGCCGGATCGGCTGCTTCGCTCAGCGTCTGACCGACCAGCGATAGCCACGGATTCCACTCGGGATGGTCGGAGCGCAAATTCTGCAAACCGCCGGCCGGACCGTTCATTTTTTGCTCGCCTGCCGTTGATCTCCACCTTCGGCGCCGGCGATTTTGGCGTCGATGAGCTGCGGTGTCTCATAGTAAGGTTCGGCGCCCGCATGCATTTCGACAGTGTCGCCACGATAGCCGAGGTCTGCTCCACGACCGCCGCCGCGGGTGCGCGTGCCTTCTGGACTTTCGCAGCCGATCAGGAGCAGGGCGGCGGCCAGTGGAACAATGAGCTTGATGCGCATGTCAAATGGCCTCCGATGAGAAGACGATCACCAGCCGCAACAAGAATCCACCTAGCAGAACCAGCGCGGCGGCGGTGGTCAAGTTCAACTCGCCCAGCCAACTGCGCCGCCAATAGAGGGCCAACGGGGCGATCATCCCGATCAGCACAGTGACGAAAAGCAGAACCCCCCACCAGTTAAGCCATGCCACTCCGACCGCACCAAGGGAGACGATCAGCGCAATCAAGACGATGATCTCAAGCACCAGCACCCAAGCGTCCATTCGATGCAACGCGAAAAGACTCGGCACCTGCCAGCGTGACCGGTCGGCCCACAGGATCATCAACGCCGCTGAAATCGATGCCGCCGAGACGACGAAGAGCATCCCGAGCAGAGGGGTATCGGACCAGATCGGCCGGTTGGTGACCGCCAGCAAAACGCCGGTGTAGCCGGCGACGTAAAACCCGAGCAGGCCGCCGATCACCGCGAGCACGCCGCCGACAGCACCGGGCGGGCGCAAGGTACGAGGCTCGAGCCACCGAATGCGCCTGGACTCCGCCAATGCGCCGAGAAAAGCGATGAATGAAAAGATGCCGAAGATAAGCAGTGCCCACGAGCCGAGCGACATGGGCGACCAGTACTTGAACACCGGCTGAAGCGTGTTGGGCTCGAGCAGCATGTGCCAGAACCGGAGCGGGCGATTGAGATCGACGGTCAACAAGATCGCGCTGATCAGCACGCATGGGAACGAAATGTAGTAGCCGAGGCGTGCCAGTGGCCGATCCTCCGGACGTCCGAAGAAGTCGATCAGGACGGCAAGAAAGTAACCGCCGCCGGCGAGACCTCCGAAAAAGAAATAAAGCGCGATCAGCCATTCCCAGTCGGGCGCCGCGGTAAAGTAAGTGCTCGAAGGGGCTCCGTTCATGGCCGCACCTCCCGTTCAACCCGCGCGCCGCGATCGCGGAAGTTGAAGATCCCGATGAGACCGACCAGGATCGCTCCGAACAGGGCGTAAACGGTGCTCGATACAAGATTGCGGGAAGGCATTTTCGGATCGGGCGGCAAGCCGTACACCTCGGGACGGTCCACCAGCAGGTAAAAAGAATTGAGACCGCCGAGCATCTTCTCGTCCGCGCCGTAGAGATACGCGCGCTTCTCGCCCGCTTGATGGAGCTGCGCCACCCTTTTTTCGGCGCGCTGGCGCAATTCCGAAATCGTGCCGAATTGAATCGAGTCGGTAGGGCAGGCTTTCGAGCAGGCCGGCTCCATTCCGACCTGGAGCCGGTCGTAACAGAGCGTGCATTTCTGCGCGGTATTCGAAGCCGGGTTGATTTCGATGACCCCGAACGGACACGCCGCGATGCAGTCGCGGCAGCCGTTGCAGGTGTCCGACTGAATCACCACGGTGTCGAACTCGGTCCGGATGATCGCATTGGTCGGACACACTTCGAGACACGCTGCCTGCACACAATGTTTGCAGACATCGCTCATCAACAGCCAGCGGCCGTCTTTGCGGTCCTCGGTGAACTGCTCGATGAATTTGACGTGGCGCCAGTGAATGCCGTCGAGGGTGCGGGTATTGTCGTAACTGTCCCCGCTGAGCGTGTTCTGCCCGCCGTTGGTCGCCGGCAGTTGATTCCATTCTTTGCACGCCACCTCGCACGCCTTGCAACCGATGCAGACGGTGGTGTCGGTGTAAAAACCCATGGGCTCAGCCATTGTTCCTCCGCTTCGCTGGGGAAATGTCAAATCGCAATTGCAGATGGCAAATTTGAAATCTGAGATCTGCCATCGGACATGCGCCGAATAGCAACTATTCGGCGCTAAGCTTTTTCGACGTTGCAGACAAACGCCTTGCCTTCATGGATCGACACATTGGGATCGCCGACCAGTGCCGTCAACTCGTTGACGACGTCGCCTGTCGAGAGGCCCTCATAACCCCAGTGCCACGGCATCCCCACCTGATGAATCGTCTTGCCGTCGATCGTGAATGGCCGCATGCGACGAGTGACCAACGCCTTGGCCCGAATCTGGCTCCGCGGACTCGAGATTCTTACCCAATCAAGATTACGAATCCCTTTTTCCTGCGCCAGCTCCGGACTGAGCTCGATGAATAACTCGGGCTGTAGCTCGGTGAGCCAAGGGTTCCACCGGCTCATCGCGCCCGCCAAATAGTGCTCGGTCAGGCGATAGGTCGTGATCACGTAGGGAAACTTTGAATCTCCCACTGCCGCCAACGGATTGCCATCCCCCTTCCAGTACTTCAGCACCGGGCTGGACTGTTGTTTGTAGAGCGGATTTTTCACCGGAGATTCCGCCGGCTCGTAGTGCGTCGGTAACGGACCGTCCACGAGACCGCTCGGCACGTACAACCAACCGACGCCGCCGTCGAGCATAATAAATGGGTCGGTTCCGTCCTGCGCATCGAGCCCAATGCCGTTGGGTTGTGCCTTGGCCGTCGGCGGCTTCGTTGGGGCAAAATCCGGTACATCGTAACCGGTCCATTTTTGCCCATCCCACCAGATATATTTTTTGCGCTCGCTCCACGGCTTGCCCTGCAAATCGGCAGACGCGCGGTTGTACATGATCCGGCGGTTCGCAGGCCACGTATATCCCCAGCCAAGCTGCGCGCCGCCCGGCGCATCCGGCGGATCAGGCTTCCGGTTGGCGGAGCGATTCTCCCCCGGCTTCGGGAAGACGCCGCAGTAGATCCATGAGGCGCAAGTCGTCGAGCCGTCATCTTTCAGATCGCCGAAGCCGGCAACGTGCTTGGAAATGTCTCCCGTGTAGTAACCGTTGATCTCGCGTAAGATCTTGAGTCCATCGGGATCGCCTTCGTCGTGTTGCGGCGTGCCCGGTGCCGGTGCGCCTCCCGGCGGCTCGGCCTTTGCTGCGCCGGGACCGGCGCTCGCGGCGGCCGCCGCGCCTGAAGATTGTCGGCTGTCGGTCGTCGCGCCTGCGACTGCGCCGCCCTCCACTTGCGCTGCCGCGGTTGGTGCGCGCAGTGCCGCGCTGTTCTCGTCCGGATCGAAATCCCAAGTCAGATTTTTGAAGCCCACGTCGCGGGGTTCGTTGCTGTCAGCGTAGAGCTTCTTGAGTCTCTTGGCGAGCTGATGGGTGAACCACAAATCGTTGCGGCAGTCACCGGGCGGGTTGGTCGCTTTGTAGTGCCACTGGAGCATGCGAAACGTGTTAGTAAACGAGCCTTCGTACTCCGCGATCTGCGAAGACGGGAAGAAGAAGACCTCAGTCTTGATATCTTCGATTTTGACCTCGCCGTTCTTGATTTCCGGCGCGTTCTTCCAGAAAGTTGCGCTCTCGTGGACCCAGTTATCCTTGACGGCGAGCCATTCAAGCCGGCGCAACCCGGCACGCTCGAGCTTGGCGTTGAGCGACGTGGCGGGGTTTTGCCCGATAAGCAGCATGCCTTTGACTTTGCCCTCCGCCATGGCGGCAAACATAGCCATGTGCGAGTGGTCGCCGATGATCTTCGGGTGCCAGTCATAGCCGAAGTTGTTTTCCGCCGTCGCGGCATCGCCATACATCGATTTGAGATAGGAAACCATGAACTTAGGGAGATTGGCCCAGTAGCTGCGCGTTCGCGTTTCGGTCGCGAGAAAATCTGCCAGCGTATCGTGCCTCTTGAGCGCCGACGGGTGCGACATATAGCCGTGAATCGAATGGTAGAGCGTCGGAATGTCAGTCGAGCCTTGAATCGAAGCATGGCCGCGCAATGCCATGATGCCGGCGCCGGGTCTCCCAATATTGCCGAGCAGCAGCTGCAGCAGCGCGCAGCAGCCGATCACCTGCGGCCCGTTGGTGTGCTGCGTCCACGCTACAGCATAGGCAAATGACGTGGTTCGGTCCGGCCCTGAGTTGGCGAG
>DATBMR010000075.1:0-13483 GCA_036554745.1 Binatia bacterium | reverse complement strand
AGTGGCCAAGCAGGTGTGGTTGCACAAACCGTGATTCGGTCCGTGAGTGACCGTGGACTCGAATGTGCACGATCAGGAACCACGAATGGGAGCGCAACGGTTGAGCGTCCGTTTTAGGGTGCGCAGGATGAGTCTTTTCAGTGCGTTCTAGAGCTCGAAGTCGTCGTAACTGTGGGTGACCGGCGCGCCGTCTCGCCTGTGTTTCCGCCGCTTAGACGCTGCCAAGACGACCGCCTTCTTGAGACGACTGCGATAGGAGGAAAGCTTTCGAAAGAGCATATTTACCGAGCCGCCCCTGCCGCGTTGCGGCCGCATTTTGACGGCCGGCGCGGTACGAACCCATAGGAGAAGAAAGAGACCAGCGGCACTTGCGGTCAAGAACGCTGCCGACGCTATCCGTAGCATATCGAAGTTGAGCAAGACCGCGCCTTGGAGCAGCCCAGCAACGAAAAAGATCGCTGCAACCACCGCAAATTTTATTCCCATCCAAAGCGACAATCGAATTTCTTTGTCTTTACCAAAGAATAGTCGGAATACCTGGTCGCTTATCGCAGCGGAACCCATGGCTATTCGCGCTAACGTGACAAAACCAAGTATTAGCGGTATCGACCAGAGAAACAGGAGGGCTCTCCACATGAAGCAACCTCGCCAAGACGGGCATAAGCATTTCGCCGCAAGTCTGTTACAGACTTACTAAGAGTTCATAAGTATTTCGACGACAGGATTGGTTAGGCGCGAAGGGGCGAATCGTTCCAAGCCCGGGCAATGCGTGCCTCCATGGGCCACCGCCTGGTCCGCTCCCCGAGTATTCATTATGAAGCCCGGGTGCGAGAGCATGGTTTCCGTCCTGGTGCCCGCGCTTTCCACGACTCACCCCTTCGCTCGTGTATGGCCGCTAACCAACGAACTCTTTGGTGTTACGCAAAGTACATTCCAGCCCTCTTAATGTAATTTCATTTAAGAGAACCCGATTCAAGAGGATCTCGCCCGACGTTACCCGGAGGGAAAAAGCCGACAGGATATTTTTCACCTGAGCCTCGCCTATGATTCGGCTGAGATTTTGTAGTGGAATACTTAATTTCGCTGCGCATTGCGCGGTGTCCAGGCGGCTGAGGATTCCGTGATGACGCGCGACCACAAATCAATCCTTTCGCAGCGCGTGACGCCGTGTTATGCGATAGTCTGGCTCATTCAAATCATCGCGTTAGGAATCGTCATTGTTCAGGAACTTATCCAGTCTTTTTTATGGTTGGCGCATGGTCGCTGCCGCTTGTGCGTTGCGTGTGCTCGGCGCCGGGCTTCACAGCTTCGGCTTCACGGTTTTTTTTCTACCGCTTAGCCAGGATCTAAATCTCAACCGAACTTCAACCTCGCTCGCCTTTTCGCTGGCGCGCGCGGAAGGCGCCATCGAGGGACCGGTGGTCGGCCACTTGCTCGATCGCTACGGGCCGAAGCCGATCATGTTGGCAGCGGTGCTGCTCATGGGCGTGGGTTATCTGCTGTTATCCCAGGTCGAAAGCTATGTAGCTTTTCTAGTTGTTTATCTGGGCGTGATCTCGCTCGCCCATGCCGGCGGATTCATGCATGCGCCGATGGTGCTTATCAATACCTGGTTTATTCGTCATCGGGCGCGTGCGATCACGGTCAGCAGCGCGGCATTCGGCATGGGGGGCGTCCTTATCGCACCGCTGCTGAGCATTGCCGTCCAAGCATGGGGGTGGCGTTGGGGCGCTGCGCTTGCGGGATTACTGTTTTTGGCGATCGGCGTGCCGCTAAGCTCAACGATCCGGCGCTCGCCGGAAAGCATGGGGCTCCGGCCGGATGGCGACGAGCCCGTCCTCCGCGAAGCCGCTGGACATGCTGCCGAAGCGGGCAACAAAATCGAAGTCGACGTTACCGTCGCCGAAGCGCTGCGCTCGTTTGCGTTTTGGGGGTCCGTGCTGGCTGCGGGGATCCGCAATGGCTCATATCATGCGATCGCAGTTCATTTCGTGCCTTTGATGGTCTGGAAGGGGCTAAGCGAGTCGCAGGCGGCTCTGCTTCTGAGCGCGTATGCTTTTCTGGGTATGGCGGCGACCCTCGTGCTGGGTTGGTGCGCTGACAAGGCCAACAAGCCGCGTCTGAACGCCGCCATCCTGTTTGCTGCTGCTGCGGCAATGTTCCTGCCGATCTTCGCTAACTCGCTCTGGGCGCTGTGCCTGTTTACCCTCTTCTTCGCCGGCGTGGAGACGACTTTCCCCCTCGGTTGGGCCGTGGTCGGAGACCTGTTCGGCCGTAAGCACTATGCCAAGATCCGCGGCTACATGACGTTGTTCTACACCTGGGGCGGAGTCATCGGCCCGGTGCTCGCCGGAGCGATTTTCGATCGCTGGGGAACCTACGAGCCGCTGCTATGGTCGCTGGTCGGTGTGTTCATCGTGGCGGGACTGTTTTTCGCGAGCCTCGACCGCTCGTGGCGGAGGGCGACGGGAAGGATCGGCCGCTGAAAAACTGGCGGCGCTGCCGCAGATCGTAAATGAACGGAGCATCATGCGCTTGGACGGGTAGGCATGCTGCCGCTCCTGAAGAGCGGCAGCAGTTCGGGAGTATGCAACTTCAACCGCAGCTCACGCCGCGGCGGCCTCCACGGTCATCCAATTGCCCGACTTGAAGATCGGTGTCAGGATCCTCTGGTCTTCCGGCCCGGGCAAAACTTTTGTCAGATGTGCCTGGTATTCCGCTTCCGTTAACGGCTCTCCTTCAACGCTGTACCGTTTGCCGGCGTGTTCGCCGATCTGGCGGTTGAACTTGAGATCGGGCACGCGCAGTTTCGGCTGGCCTTCGGGTATCAAGCGGTTGAAGGAATCGATGATCTCACAGTCTTCCTTATAATAGAGCAGCCTCGCCTCTTCGTTCAGCAGTTCGAGATCCTTGGGCGGCTCCTTTGCAGTCGCCTCGTTGAATCTGCCTTTAAAGCCCCAACGATAGAAACGCGCCGCCGAACCCGAGCGATCTTTGCCGAACAGGTCGTAACCGGTCGAGAGCCACTTGTTCAAATATTTCTGAAGAATCACAATCGGCACCTGGCCAGCCCTGATAATGCGCGAGAGCCCCGTCTGCCCGGTAAACAAATGAAACGCTTCTTCCTTGAGCATCGGCCCCATGCTGCGCGACAGGGGCGCGAAGCTCGAATGGTGGAGCATCGTGAGCTGATACTTGCCGTCTCGGTCGATGAAGCAAGTGTAGGTGACGAAATCGATGAAGTCATCGACGTTCTTATTGAAAGCGCCCAACAGCCGGGTGTTGTTATAGGCTCGGCGCTCGAGCAATTTTTGCGCCTCCAACTTTCCGGAGTCGCCGAAGTGGCTGATCAACACATGGCACATCTGCCAGCCGTGGCGCTGCTCCTCGCGCATGACGCGCAGCAAACATTGTCGATCGTAATCGGTCGGTGCGGTGTCGATCAGCTTGTGCTGCTGTTCGGAAGAACCGAACTCGGTGTCGCCCTGATAGAAAATCAGATGCAAGAGCGCGTCACGCATATCTTGCGTCGGGACATCAAGCACCTTCGCAAATTTCTTTCGACCCTTGAAATCGCCGAACTCGATATTCGGGCCGGTGCCTTCGTCGTAGATCGCGCCAAATTTGTAATCCTTGACCAGCGAGGCATCGAAACCGATGTCCTTCTGCCATTTATGAAACAGGTCTATCCAATCATCGAAATTGGCAATTCGCTCTGCCATGAAATCCTCCTCTTGAAATCAGGTTGTTTTTAGACCGCCCGCGTGGCCGTCATCAGTGCAAGGCAAGTGCCAGCGGACAAAGCAAAAACGCAGCGAAATTCTTTCGAAGGTAGCGATTCACACCGGTGAGATTCTTAGGACTCGGAAAACTCGCGCCGGCTCTTACCAGAACTGAGAACGACAGTTTGCAGCCGCAGGTCGGAGACAGCAGATGCTTCGCTTTCGCTCAGTATGATGTCCGCGGCCAACTGGCGTAGCAGCTCTCATCGAGGCCTGAAGCGCTACCGGAAATCGGGTACGTCAAAAAGCGTTAACTAATTCTTCGTTCTGCGGGCGGTGATTTGGAAAAAGCAGATGTTGCGGCTGGTTTATCCTGAGTTTAGGCGAGGACCTCAGAGCTGCTCCGCTCGGAAAGATAAGCGAAGTAACGGATGGGCCGATCAGGAAGGCGCCGGAGCGGCGAACCGGGTTGCGCTAGAGATCGTAGATCGGCGTATGAATCGCGACGTGCTCGCCGCGCGCGATCGCGCTGACGATATCGGCCCGGCTAACAATGCCAACCACGGCACTTTCGCGCATCACCGGCACGCGCTTGATCTTGTGGGCGGTCATGAGCCGGGCGATTTCTTCCACCGGTGTGTCCTCGCCGACGCTGATCACGGCCTTGCTCATGATTGACCTAACGTCCTTGCCTTTCTTGGCGACGATATCGGCTTCGGAAACGACGCCGATGATCTTGCCGTTTTTGTCCGCCACCGGTGCGCCGCTGATCTGATTCTTGATCAGCGTCGTCGCCAAATTTTTGACGGTCATGCTCGGGCTGACGGTAATGATCTCGCGCGTCATGATGTGCCTGGCTTCCATACGGTGCCCTCCTACAATCCTTTTTGCGCCATCAGCTTGGCGAGATCGCCGACGCGGCAGCTATAACCCCACTCGTTGTCGTACCAGGAAAGAACTTTCGCCATCTTGCCGTCGAGAACGACCGTCGATAGGCCGTCGACGATCGACGATGCCGGACTACCACGAAAGTCACTGGAAACCAAGGGCTCATCGCAGTATTCAAGAATGCCGTGCATCTTTCCCTCGGCGCTTTGCTTGAGCGCAGCATTGATCTCCTCGGCGCTGGCGGACTTGCTCAGGTCGGCGACCAGATCGACCACCGAAACGGTCGAAGTCGGCACCCTGAGAGAGATGCCGTGCAGCTTGCCTTTGAGTTCGGGCATGACCAGACCGATCGCCTTGGCGGCGCCGGTGCTGGTCGGCACAATGTTCATCGCCGCGGCGCGAGCGCGACGCAAATCCTTGTGCATGAGATCCAAGATTCTTTGATCATTGGTGTAGGCATGGGTCGTAGTCATCAGACCGCGCTCGATGCCAAACCGGTCCTGTAGCACTTTCGCCACTGGCGCCAGGCAATTCGTCGTGCACGACGCGTTCGAGACAATGTGGTGTTTGCGGGGCTGGTAGTCGCCATCATTGACGCCGAGGACCAACGTGACGTCCTCGTGGGTTGCGGGCGCGGTAATGATCACTTTTTTCGCACCTGCTTCAAGGTGCGCGCGCACCTTAACGCCATCGGTGAATACGCCGGTGGACTCGATTACAATGTCGACACCGAGATCTCTCCACGGCAATCGTGAAGGCTCTTTTTGATTCAGCACGACGATGTTGCGGCCGTCGATCTGGAGGACTCCTTCGCCGACGACGATCTTCCCCGGAAACCTTCCATAGGTGGAGTCGTAACGCAGCAGGTGCGCGTTGGTTTTCAGGTCGGCCATGTCGTTGACCGCGACAACGGCCAAGTCTTTGCCATGACGCTCGTATATCGTGCGAAGCGTCAGTCGGCCAATTCGGCCGAATCCATTGATAGCGATGTTGACCGGCATGTTTTCTCCTCTTGGAGTTATTCCAGGTCGCGGGTAATAGTTCGAAGGATAGGTAGCGATTTTCGTGCCGTTTAAAAATTTCGATTCCGCTAACGAAACTCTAGCTCTGCCGCGCTTCCTTCTCAATTTTGCGAAGCGATTTTGCGATATTCTTAAACTTGAGAATAGGAACGCTCTTTGGCACTCTTTGCGTAGTTAAATCAGCCGATTGCATCTGGCATATCGTTTGCGCTGAAGCATCGACTAGTTGGCCCATGCCAAGGGGTTTTATGAGCAGGGAAACAGTGGTAATCGAGGAACCAAGACTGGCGCGGCTGTTGTTTAGCGATACGCGATTCGGTTGGCTCTGGCTGCCGTTGCGGTTGTATCTGGGGTGGCAGTGGTGGGAAGCCGGCTGGCATAAATTTGTTGATCCTAAATGGATGGGTTCGGGGGAGGCGCTGCTAAGTTATTGGCAGCGGGGCCTAAAAATGACCCCCAAGCCTGCCATTTCTTACGACTGGTACCGTGCTTTCATCGAATATCTGGTCAGCATCGAGGCTCACACGTGGTTTTCGAAGATCATCATCTTCGGCGAGTTGCTGGTTGCTGCCGGGTTGATCCTGGGGGCGTTTGTCGGAGTGGCGGCTTTCTTCGGCGGCTTGATGAACTGGAGCTTTATCATGGCGGGATCGGCATCGAGTAACGGGATGCTCTTCGCAATTGCCACCTGGTTGGTGTTGGCGTGGCGCAATGCCGGCTGGATCGGGCTCGACCGCTGGCTTCTGCCAGGATTTGGGACTCCATGGAAGCCCGGCCGTGTTTTTACCGCCGACCGTGTGGCCAAGGCGACGTGAGCGTGTCTAACTCTGACGACTTTCTGCCGACGTGATAAATTCAAGAAAGGAGACAAGGCCATGGAAGATTTCGCCGACGCAAGCACGATCTTCGGACTGATCAATGCCCAGGAAGGTGTTTCGCCCGTCGAGAAACTGCTGAACGCGTTCGAAGCGCACGAAAGCAAGGAAGAGAGTTCGATCGAGTTTTATAAGAAAACCGTGGCGCACATGCCGAATGCGGCGACGCGGTTTCTCATGCAGCTCATCATTTCCGACGAAGAAAAGCATCGCGCTGTCCTTCACGCGATGGTGTCGACGTTGAAAGGCAGCCTGACCTGGACCAAGCCCGCCGGCAGCCTCGAAGGCGCCACGGATCTCGCGAGCGTGAACGACAAACTACTGGAGAAGACCGAGGAGTTTATTCGGCTGGAAAAAGACGGTATCAAAGAATACAAAACGCTGATCAAGGAAAGCAGCGGCTATTATCACGGCCTGTTCAAGCTTCTGCTTGACGCGATGATCCGGGATTCGGAAAAGCATGTTGAGATTCTCGAGTATCTCAAGGAGAATTTGAAAAGGACATGACCACTGCGGAGCCGTTCGACCCTCTGCTGCGGTTTGCCGAGATCGAGCGGCTGGTAGCCAAGATCTATTACCGCTTTTCGCATCTCTTTTTATCCCGTCCCGAGCTGCGCGATTTCTGGTGGGAGATGGCGCGCGAGGAAGAGCAGCACGCGAGTATTCTGCTGGCGTGTAGACAGATCATCGCCAACTATCAGGAAGACGCACTCGACCCGATGATCAGCGGCGAAAATGCCGACCAGCTCGCCGATCGGCTGCATGCCTATCTTGCCCGCGGAACCCCCTCGCTCGATGTCGAAGAAGCCTTTAGGATCGCTTTGGAAATTGAAAACTCCGAGATCGACGTGATTTACGGGAAGTTGCTGCAGTTGGGCGGTCCGCAGATCGGCAAGACGATGGAAAACCTCGGAGTTCCGGCAAGCGTGCAGCGCCAGAAGCTCAAGGCCGCGCTGCGCCGCTTCTGCTCTGATCCAGAGCTACTGGTGAGCGCCGAGAGACTTTGACGCGGCTGGGGGCATGCGTTAAGACAGCGACATTCCCGGTCGCCTAACGCGGCCCTGCGCCGATACGAACGCGCGACTCGAGTGAGCGGTTATGGAATTTCACCTGGATAATATCATCGGCAAAAGCAAAGCGATTCGCGACGTTCTGGAACTGGTCAAGAAAGTTGCCAACACTCAGGCGACGGTGCTGATCACCGGCGAGAGCGGCACGGGCAAGGAGTTGATCGCGCTCGCCCTGCACGGACACAGCGACCGGCGCAACAGCCTGTTTCTACCGGTCAACTGTGGCGCCCTGCCTGAAACATTACTGGAAAGCCTGCTGTTCGGCCACCTGAAGGGGTCGTTCACCGGCGCTTTTGCCAACCAGGAAGGTTTGTTTGAAAAAGCCCGTGGCGGCACAATTTTTCTCGATGAGATCGGCGAGATTCCGCAGCATCTTCAAGTCAAGCTCTTGCGCGCGCTCGAGGCGAAGGAGATTTTGCCGATCGGCGCGACGACGCCGCACCACGTCGATGTTCGGGTATTGGCGGCGACCAATCGCATGCTAAAGAAGGAAGTTGAAGCGGGCCGTTTTCGCGAGGATCTCTTTTACCGGCTCAATATTATGGAAATCTTTATTCCTCCGCTGCGAGACCGCCCCGAGGACATCCCGTTGCTGGTCGACTATTTTATCCGGCGCCACAATCCTGAGCTGAAAAAATCTTTCGTCGGTATCGATAACGACGCACTGCGTATCTTGATGTCGTTGCCGTGGAAGGGCAATGTGCGCGAGCTCGACAACGTTATCGAGCACACCATGATTCTTGCGGAAGGAGAGCGCATCACGCTCAGAGACTTACCTCAGTCGATTGTGGCCGGCAGCCACGGCCAAGCCGCGTTCACGTTCAACCTCAGGGACGCGCTGCGTCAGTTCGAGAAGCAGCATATTCTGCGGGCACTCGAACAAGTCGGTCAAGACCGAAAGGAGGCGGCCAAGCTGCTGGATATCAGTTTGTCGTCACTCTACCGGAAGATTGAAGAACTGGAGATTGCTTAGGCCGGTTACGCTCGCGGCAGAGAATTAAAACAGCAGGTATGACACCGCGATCTCCTTTCCCCTTTGATGGAAAAGGCCGAGATAAGGGGTGCGAACCGATGAAACTGTTCATCGCCTTGGCGCTCCTTCGACATTGCTGCTCAAGACAGGCTTGGGCGGAAGGAATATCCGCTCCGAGATAGTAACAGCAAACCCTATTCGATATCGGCAACCTTGCGAACGCCGTCGCCCCAGTCTTCGACTTTGAAATCGGCGAACGCTACCGTGATCGGTTCTTTCTCCTCGAAGGAGATCATGCGGCCCTTGTATTCGAGCAGAAAAGAGATTTTTAGCAGAAGCGAATCATCGCGAATTTCAAGCAGCGCGACCTTTTCCTCCAGGAAGGAATATTCCTTGTTGCGAAATATTTCTTTCACTCGCTCACGAGTCAAAACCTCCTTGGGGCTCAAAAAGCCGCTCATAAACCCTCCTCTTGTGGAATCCAACTCACCCCAGCTCTTCGACGTACCTCAGAATATCGGTGGTCGTCACCAGACCGATGACGACGCCATCCTCGACCACCGGTAAGCAGCCGATTTTTTTATCGGCCATGAGGTGTGCTGCCTGCTTGATCTGCGTATCGGCGGCGACCGTCACCACCCGCTTCTTCATAACATCTTTCACCGGCACGGTTTTCAGCAGCGCCGATTTGCTCTTCGATTTGAGGCCAAAGAGCCGGGCAGCGCCCGCGCCGAACAGATCACGCTCGCTGATGAGCCCGACCAGCTTGCCGTCTTCGACGATCGGAATATGGCGAATCCGGCCGAGCGAAATGACATTGCTGACCAAATCCAGCGTATCGTCGGCGCTCAACGTGACCGGTGAGCCCATCATGATTTCCCGCACGATACCCTGTTTGCCGTTCTTCATGGCTGCTCCTCCCGCAACCGGTTTAAAAAACACTCGAGTATGTCGACATAAGTGACGATGCCGACCAGACCTTCCGCTTCATCGACGACCGGGATACCGCCGATTTTTTCTTCGATGAGGAGTTCCACTGCGTCCTGCAGCTCGTCGTCGGGGGAGAGGGTAAGCGGCTCCGTCGTCATTAACTCGCGGACCGGCCTGTTGAGCGCCCGTTCGCGCGCATCGCTATCGGCAAGCAGCGAATTGCTCAGAAAAGAGCGAATATCACGGTCGGTAACGATGCCAAGCAATGCCGCACCTTCAACCACGGGCAGCTGGCGGATTCTGTTCTCCGTCATCAGCTCATCGGCCTGCCCGACGGTTTCCTCCGGAGTAACAACCAAGGGAGTCCGGGTCATCACATCGACAACTTTCATCCCGTTATATGTTGCCATAACTTTCTTCCTCTTCCTTTGCGAGTGACCTGCGGAAAATCCTTTCACTGCACGATCGTAAATGAGCACAGCCTATGCCAAGGTGGCGAGGTCCATTTTTCAATAAATTCCCGACGTTGAACCCGACCGCAAAAGAGCTTTTCGCGTCTTTGCGAAAAACTCCAAGTTATTAACCACAGATAGGAAAAATTCCCGCTCAAGGAGCCGAATCCACGTCAATTTGAGTGTCATTGGCGCGGCACGCGAATTGCGCTAAGGATCCGATGGAACGCAGCGAACGTCAAAGGAGGTTGTCTATCATGTCGAGGGTAAAGAGAATATTGGCGCCTACCGACTTCTCGGAATTATCCAAATCGGGAATTCGTTACGCGTTGGAGTTGGCGCGCGATACCAGCGCCGACGTGATTGTCTACCACGCTATCGACTTCGGTGATGAATGGGCGTACCGGCAGCGCGAAGTGACAGCACATCCCGACTTGTTGGAGCACACCCGCAAGAAGTTGGATTCGTTTCTTGCGGCGAATTTCGCGGATTGTATCGACCTCGTGGAAGTGCGCCAGTCCGTGGAGATCGGCACGCCGAGCAAATCTATCAATGAGAAGGCGACAGCCGAAGGTGTCGATTTGATCGTGATGTCGACCCATGGCCGCACGGGAATTGAGCATATGATCTTGGGCAGTGTGACGGAAAAGATCGTTGCTCGAGCGCCGTGCCCGGTGCTGGTCGTGCCGGGTTTGCATCCGAGCGCCCACAGCGTTAAGGCTGCTTAGCGGACGCGCCATAGCAATTCGCTGGATAAGAATTTGCTGAAGGCGACCGTTGAATTGCGTCTCGCCTCGTTATTTTTTTTGGAGAGTACCGACGTATTCGGCGATCAGCTGTGCCTTTAGCAGCGTGGTGAGTTCAGGATATTTTTTCCCTTCCGCTTCGCTGCGAAACGTCTCACCCCATACCGGCATCTCGCGGTCGCCATGGGCGCGCACGACGCGTCGTCCGTCGATAGCCGCCATCACGTTGTCGAGCGGATAGATTCCACGGTTCTTCTGAGCCAAATTTGTGAGGTCTGGAACCCGCACCTTCAAATCGCGGCTGACCGGACCATTACCTTTACCCCCAGGTCCGTGACACGAGCTGCAGTACCGCAAGTAGAGCTGTTTGCCAGCATCTGGTTCGGCGGAAAACCCCGACGATTCAAAGCTCCAAAACAGAATCAAGGTAAAGCCGCAGAGAAGACCTTTAGCCATCATCGCTGTTTCCCTTTCGTAACCAGCAGAGCTGCTCCTTAAAGTGGCTGAGAAATGTTCGCCGTGCAAGTCCCGGCAGCTCAAGAAGCGATGCCGCATGCGGGCTCATTGACCGCCTCAGGCCGGTTTCGTCTTGTGTGTCTGCGCGGAAGCTGTGTTCATCCCGCGGGAACAAGTCAATCATCACCGTTAGGTTGTACCGCGGCGCGCAGCGCTTTCTTTTCTCCTCGGTGACGTTTGTCGGCCAGCAGACGGAGCTTGGTGCGCCGCGAGCGCCGGCGCTTCTGGCGGCGGATCTTGGCGATTCTCTGCTGCTCCTGCGCGGCGGCTCCACGAATCGATGTCTCGATCTTGTCGAGCAACAGTATTCGCGCCAAATAGCGATTGAGCGTTTGCGAGCGCTCTTTCTGGCAGCGGACCCGTATTCCACTCGGCCGGTGATGGAGGACGACGCAGCTGGAAACCTTGTTGACGTTTTGACCGCCGGCGCCCGACGAACGGATAAATCGCTCGTCGATATCCGATTCCCGCACGCCGAGCGCGTTCATGCGGTCAAACAGTCGTTTTTCCTTCGCCGATGAAACCGGAAAGAGAGCCATGTGCGCGCCTACGAGGGTGTTGAAAAAGGCTCATATCCCGTGCGCTGCCGAAGTGTGCGCTCGGAGCGGAGTGAATTAGAGTATTGGAGTACAGGAGTATTGGGGTGGTGGCTATCGGATCCGTTGCTCCAGTGCTCCATCATTCCAGTACTCCGCTTGCCAAGCAGCCGGCACCCCGGATTTTTCATCAACTTACTAGCAGGCTGATGAAAAAGACTCATATGCTTCGTTGCGCTCAATCGCCTCGCTACAACGTACTGGCTAAGTACGCCTCCGCTCGTCGATTTTTCGCGCGCCTCGCCTCTGAGTCTTTTTGAGCAGCCTGCAATCAGAGTTTTTCACCAACCTGCTAGGGCTCGTTTTTGATCTTGAAATGGTCAGCGCGCAGTGTCTCGTAGATCCGCTGGATATGCTCGGTGCCGGTGGTCTCGAGGATCAACTCAACCTCGGTTTCGCCGATCGCCGTCGCGCCGAAGCCACGGCTATGAATGATGTGTAAGATGTTGGCGCCCAGATCTCCGACCCGCTGCGCGAGCCTTGCCAGGCTGCCGGGGCGGTCCGGAATCACGATCGAGAAGCGGCCCAGGCGGCCGTCCTGAATCAGACCGCTTTCGATGATTCGCGAGATGAGATTCATATCGATATTGCCGCCGGATATCACGAGCCCGACGTTTTTGTCGGCGAGCGAGGCTTTCTTGTTGATCAATGCTGCAAGCGGCACGGCGGCCGCACCTTCCGCCACGGTTTTCTCGATTTCCAGCAGCATCAGCACCGCGTTGGCGATCTCGCCTTCGCTAACCGTGACGATTTCATCGACGTATGATTTCACCAGCTCGAACGGTGTGGCGCCGACTAGGCGCACGGCGATGCCGTCAGCGATTGTTGTTGCCGGAGGAAGCTCGGCCGGCGCGCCTTTCTCCAGGGCGATTTTCATCGACGGCAGGGCTTCGGCTTGCACCCCGATGATACGGATCTTGGGGCGGAGCGTCTTGAGCGCGAGCGCGATGCCGGAAATCAAACCGCCGCCGCCCACCGGCACGAGCACGGCATCGAGATCGGGATTCTGCTCGTAAAGCTCAAGGCCGATGGTGCCTTGACCGGCGACGATCCACGGATCGTCGAACGCCGAGATAAACGTGAGTCGTTTCTCCTTGCTGAGCCTCAGGGCTTCGGCGTAAGCGGCGTCATAGTCGCTGCCGTAGAGCACGCTTTCCGCACCGTACTGGCGCACGCGCGTGACCTTGATCAGGGGTGCCGTGACCGGCATCACGATGGTAGCGGCGATGTTCAAGCGCCGGCTATGAAAGGCTACCGCCATGCCGTGATTGCCGGCGCTCGCGGCGATCACGCCGCGTCGGGCTTCAGCAGACGTGAGCGAGAGCAGGCGATTCAACGCGCCGCGCTCTTTGAACGACCCGGTCATCTGCAGATTTTCCAATTTGAAAAAGACGTTGTTGCTGGTCATCCGGCTGATCGTCTCCGAGTGCGGAAAAGGCGAAAGGTAAATCTGATCCTTGGTGCGCGTGCGCGCTTGCTCGACGTCGGCGAAGGTGATCATTCAATCACGTTAGAACGAAGGCGGAATGACATCATACTAATGAGTCCGTTGTTTAGAGACCATGCGGCTGCGTTACGACCGCGGGCCGACCCTTCCAATCGCGGTCAATGGGTCTGTGCCTTGATGGGCCACCGCCCCATCCTCTCCGTGGTGACAATAACCTAGCGGCTGGGCCTGAAAGTGATCGTTCCG
>DATBMR010000024.1:0-22726 GCA_036554745.1 Binatia bacterium | reverse complement strand
TTTTTTCTTGTATAGATTCTTCAATCTGGTGACGGAGTAGTCATGGCCGTTATCATCGACGGTAAAGCGGTCGCCAAAGAAGTTCAAAAACAAGTCAAAGAGGAAGTCGACGGCCTCGAGCGGCGTTGGGGCCTTGTGCCGGGTTTGGCCGTGGTGTTGGTGGGCGATGATCCGGCGTCGCATATCTACGTGCGCAACAAGGAAAAAGCGTGCAAGGAAGCGGGGATCGAATCGTTCGAGCATTTGCTGCCGGCAACCATTTCGGAAAAGGAACTGCTCGCGCTGGTCAATCAGCTCAACAAAAATAAATCCGTGCACGGGATCCTGGTACAACTGCCTCTGCCGCCGCATATTCATGCGGAAAGAATCTTGGAGGCGGTTTCGCCGCACAAGGATGTTGACGGATTTCATCCGGTGAACCAGGGCATGCTGGTGCTGGGCGCCGGCGGTTTCCGGCCGTGCACACCCATGGGGATCATGAAATTGCTCGAATCGATCAACTGCGATCCGAAAGGCAAGAACGCGGTGGTCGTCGGGCGCAGCAATATCGTGGGCAAGCCGGTTGCGCTGATGCTGCTCGGTAAGCACGCCACCGTGACGATCTGTCATTCGCGCACGGTTAGTTTGCGCGACGAAGTCGGGCGCGCCGATATCCTGGTCGCGGCGATTGGCAAGGCAGGTCTGATCCGCGGTGACTGGATCAAGCCCGGCGCTGTCGTCATCGATGTCGGCGTCAACCGCTTGGCGAGCGGCAAACTGTCTGGTGACGTCGAGTTCGAAAGCGCCAAGGAGCGCGCTTCGGCAATTACGCCCGTACCCGGCGGTGTGGGTCCCATGACCATCTGTATGCTGCTCTACAATACGTTGAAGGCTGCGAAGGACTCGCTGCAACGCGAGCGCTGACCTATCTTGCGACGCAGCCGTGGCGCAGGAATTGAAAAGGACACCGCTTTTTTCCGCGCACCGGCGCGCGGGAGCAAAGATGGTCGAGTTTGCCGGCTGGGAAATGCCGGTGCAATACCGCGGCGTCATCGAAGAACACCATGCGGTGCGCCGCTGCGCCGGGCTCTTTGATGTGAGTCACATGGGCGAGATCGAAGTGCGCGGCGAGGGCGCGTCGGCATTCTGTCAGCGTATGACCGCCAACGACGTATCGCGCATGGCGGTTGGTCAGGCGCAATATAATCTGCTGCTCAATCGGCGTGGCGGCGTGATCGACGACGTCATTTTTTACCGCTTGCAACCGGATGCGTATTTTGTTTGCGTCAATGCATCAAACAGCGATAAGGACTTTGCCTGGATCGCCGAGCATGCGGCCGGCGCGGTAGCGGTTGAAAACGTCAGCAGCAAATACGCACAGCTGGCGCTGCAAGGCCCGCGCGCCGAAAGCATCCTGCAGCCGCTCACTGCTGCTTCTTTAAGCGGCTTGAAAAGTTTTCGCTTCGTGTTTGCGGACGTCGCGGCGGTGCGGTGTCTGGTGGCCCGTACCGGCTACACGGGCGAAGACGGTTTCGAACTTTACTGCCGCGCGGAAAATGCAACACGGCTCTGGTCGGCGCTTGTCGAAGCGGGCGCACCGGAGGGTTTGGTCCCCGCTGGGCTCGGCGCCCGCGATACATTGCGCTTGGAGAAGGCCTATCCGTTATACGGGCATGAATTGGACGAGACGACGACGCCGCTGGAAGCGGACCTCGAATGGGTGGTGAAGCTGTCCAAGTCCGATTTTGTCGGGCGCGAAGCCTTATTGAAGCAAAGAGACGAGGGAATCAAGCGCAAATTGGTCGGTTTGGAGATGCTCGAGCCGGGAATCGCACGGAGTGGCTATCCGCTGTTTAAAGACGATGCGAACATCGGTCACGTGACCAGCGGCACCAAATCGCCTTCGCTGGGCCGGTCGATCGCGCTTGGGTACGTGGCGATCGAACATGCCGATCTCGACAATCTCGTTGAAGTGGAGATTCGCGGACGTAAGGTTTTGGCAAAAATCGTCGCCACACCGTTCTACCGCCGTTGAGGGTGCAGCCAGAGGTTAAGGAGGTTCGTGATGGAATTTCCCGAGGGGCTTAAATATTCAAAAGAGCATGAGTGGGTGCTCGTTGAAGGCAATACTGCGACGATCGGGATCACCGAGTATGCCCAGGAAGAGCTCGGTGATATCGTCTATGTCGAATTGCCGGAGGTTGGCGAAAAAGTTGTCAAGGACGATCCCTTCGGCGCTGTCGAGTCGGTCAAGGCGGTATCCGATGTTTATGCGCCGGTGAGCGGCACCGTCCTGGAGATCAACGATATCTTGCCCGACAGCCCCGAAACGATCAACGACGACCCCTACGGCGACGGCTGGATGATTCGCGTCGAGCTAGCGGACAAGGACGATCTCAACGATCTCATGGATGCCGACGAGTACGCGGAGTACGTGCAGCAGCAAAAAGAAACCGAAGAGGAGGAAGAAGAAGAGCCCGACGAGGAGGAAGACGAAGAGGAGGATAAATAGCCCCGGCTCATGCGCTATACCCCCCACACGCTTGCCGATCAGGAGCGTATGCTCCGTGCGATCGGTTTGGATTCCATCGATGCGCTTTATCGTCATGTACCGAAAACCCTACGCGATCGCGCCCGCGTCAATTTGCCGCGAGGCCTGAGCGAAATCGCCGTGCACAAGCGGTTGGCGACTCTGGCGTCGCAGAACGCGGCGGCGGGCGACTGGAGCTTGTTTCTCGGCGGCGGAATTTATCATCACTTTATCCCGAGCGCGGTTGACGCCGTTGTCTCGCGTTCTGAATTCTCGACCTCCTACACGCCGTATCAGCCCGAAGTTAGCCAGGGCACGTTGCAGGCGTTGTTCGAGTACCAGACGCTCATTTGCCAGCTTACCGCCATGGAGGTCTCCAACGCTGCCGTCTACGATGGCGCCTCCGCCGCCGCCGAGGCGGTTCTCATGTCGCGCCGCCTTCAGCCGACCGCCCGTAGGCGCGTGCTGATGTCACGGGCGCTCCATCCGCAGTATCGCGCGGTCGTGCGATCCTACCTGGCGAATCTCGACGACGTAGTGCTTGAAGAAATAGCCTTCGAGTCGGGCGGCGGGACGGATCCCAACGATTTGGCGCGGCGCTTGGATGACCGATCGATGTGCGTTCTTGTCGGTTACCCGAACTTCTTTGGCGTCATCGAAGATCTGACACCGATTCAAGCGGCCTGCGCCAAGGCCGGCGCGCAATTGATTACCGTCACCACTGAAGCTTTGGCGCTCGGGGTGCTCAAGCCGCCCGGAGACTTCGGCGCCGACATCGCGGTGGGCGAAGGCCAGAGCTTGGGCGTGCCGATGAACCTCGGCGGCCCTGCATTCGGGTTTTTTGCCTGTCAGAAAAGATACGTGCGCAACATTCCAGGCCGCCTGGTGGGCGAGACCGTCGACAGCGACGGTAAGCGCGGTTTCGTGTTGACGCTCGCCACCCGGGAGCAGCATATCCGGCGAGAAAAGGCGACGTCCAATATTTGCACCAGCCAAACGCTGTGTGCTCTGGGGGCGACGGTTTTCATGTCGTTGTTGGGGAAAAGCGGGATGCGCCGCTTGGCCGAAGTCAATGTTGCGCGGGCTCACCGCGCGCAGGCGCGGCTCCTGAGCGACGCGGGTTTATCGGAAGTTTTTTCCGCGCCATTTTTTAATGAATTTGTCGTGCGCGCTAGCAACGCACGGGAGATCCTCGCCAAGTGTGCGGAGAAAAAAATCGTCCCGGGAATCGCATTGGAAAATTCATATCCAGAGTTGAAAGATTGTTTGTTGGTTTGTGTCACCGAAATGAACGAGGCAGAGGAGATCGACCGGCTTGTCCGAACGCTCGTCTAATAGTCCGCAAGTCGTTGCTGCCGAGCCCAAGCTGATTTTTGAACGCGGCTCCAAGGGCCGCAGCGGGTTTTTCTGGCCGAACGAAGGCGAGGAAATCCCTCCAGCGATCCCGGGCAACCTTTTGCGCCGGGATATTGCCGGCTTTCCGGAGTTGAGCGAGCTAGAAACGCTGCGCCACTTTACCCGTCTGTCGCAGAAAAATTTCGCCATCGAGAGCCAATTCTATCCACTGGGCTCTTGTACGATGAAGTACAATCCCAAGATCAATGAGGTGGTGGCGCGCTTTCCCGGATTCGCGCAGATCCATCCGCTGACGCCGAGCGACTGGTTGCAGGGCGCGCTGGCGTTGCTCTTTGAGCTCGAGGGAATGCTAGCCGAGATCAGCGGCATGGAACACGTGAGCTTGCAGCCGTCGGCCGGCGCCCAGGGCGAGCTTACCGGGCTGATGCTGATCCGCGCTTGTCTGGCGGAGCGAGGCAATCCGCGCAGGAAAATTATCGTGCCCGACACCGCGCACGGCACCAATCCGGCGAGTTCGACGCTGTGCGGCTATGAGGTGGTGCAGATTTCTTCCAGCGAGCACGGCGTCATCGACACCGCGACTCTCGAAAAAGTGATGGACGATGAGATCGCCGCCGTCATGATCACAAACCCCAATACGCTCGGTCTGTTCGAAACGCAAATCGAGCCGATCGCCGAGGTTGTGCATCGCCGCGGCGCCATGGTCTATCTCGACGGCGCCAATCTCAACGCTCTCATGGGGATCGCCAAGCCCGGCCATATGGGCGTCGACGTTTTGCATATGAATCTCCACAAGACCTTCTCAACGCCTCACGGCGGTGGCGGTCCGGGCGCAGGTCCGGTCGCCGTGAAGAACCATTTGGCGGAGTTTTTACCGGTGCCGCGCATCGTCAAACTGGGGGACCGTTTCGCATTGCAGGATGAATGCGCCAAGTCGATCGGCCGAGTACGCTCGTTCTTCGGCAACTTCGGCGTGCTCGTGCGCGCCTATGCCTATGTGCTCTCGCTCGGCGGCGACGGGCTCGAAGAGGCGAGCCGGATGGCGCTGCTCAACGCCAACTACCTGCGCAAAAAGCTGGAAAAGAGCTATCACTTGGCGTTTCAAGAGCCGTGCATGCATGAGTGTATCTTCACCGATCGGCTGCAGCAGAGAAACGGCGTGAGCACGCTCGATATCGCCAAGCGCCTGCTCGATTATGGATATCATCCGCCGACGATCTATTTTCCGCTGGTGGTTTCCGGCGCATTGATGATCGAACCGACGGAAACCGAAACCCTCGAAACCTTGGACGGGTTTGTTCAGGCGATGCTCGCGATCGCGGAGGAAGCCAAGAGCGATCCGGACCTGGTCAAGAGCGCGCCGCATTCGACTCCAGTGAAGCGACTCGACGAGGCGCGCGCGGCGCGCAAGCCCGTGCTGCGCTGGGAGCCGCGCGCACCGGAAGACCATTCGTAAGGGTCAGAATAGCGTCAGCGTCCGAACTGATAATTGACGCGGTTATCGTGGTATTCCATCGCGGCCGAGATCGACAAAGGGCTCGCCTTGATCCAGTCCGGGATCGGCGGAAACGGGGCGGCGGCCTTGATCGCGCGCAGGGCTTCTTCATCGAGGAGCTGTGAACCCGACGAACGCACCAGCCGAAGCTGTTCCAATTGTCCATTGGCGCCGATGGTGAATACCAGGGAAAGCTTCCCTTGCAAGCCGTAGCGGAGCGCGAGCTCCGGATAGTCCCACTGAGATTCGATCAGTTGTTTGATTTTGGTAAAGTAGCTGACGTAGAGCGGATCTCTGGTGTCGAGGCTCACCGGCGCCCGCTCGTGGGCACCCGCCGACCAAGTGAGCGGCGGCAACAACTCTTTCACCGTCGGCAAAGGCCGCTCAGCCACGACGCTTTGCTCAGGGACGACCTGGTGCGGCGGAGGAGGAGCCGGGTTGGCTGCCGCAGGCGGCGGCTGCTCGACTGGTGGTTCGACGCGTGCGAATTCCCGATTTTCGCGTTGCGGTTTCGCCGGCGCAGCTGGCGCTTTCGCCGCCGGCCGAGAGTCTTTTTTGGCGACCATTGCCGGCTTTGGCGGTTGACGGCCGGAGCTTCTAGGGGTGTGCGGAAGCGGGGGTTCGGATCTCTCCGGGGATTCCAGGACGGATACGGGGATTCTGTCGGGCTCGTTGACCCGAATCGGTGGCGCCGGGTTGAGAACCATAAACATGAGAAGATGGGCGGCGATCGAAACGGCGAGAAAGCGCAAATAGGATAGGTCCAAGATCGCTGCCATCGTATTCTCGTGTATAGTATAAGCGCATCTTAGCGGCGTGCGAAGGTCATTTTCAATCACGGCGCCGCAGGCGGGAGAGACGGGATGTTTGGTTTTGGCATTGGCGAGCTGTTGATCATTGGCTTGATCATCTTGGTGCTGTTCAGCCGGCGCTTGCCCGATTTGGGCGACGCCCTCGGTAAGAGCATCAAACGATTTCGCAAAGCGATGAACGAGCCCGATGAGATCGATGTCACGCCTAAAAAGGATTCGCAGGATCCCTAGCTTTCCAGCGGTGGGTGCTAAATCACGCCTTCGGTTGTGAGCACCGCGCAACTGAACGCTTTCGCGTTTTTCGCTGATTTTAAAAATACCACTGTAAACGGAATCGAATCTCCGGGCGGAACCTCAAAGCTCTTAAGCGGCTTTAGGTCTTGCAAATGCGGAATGTCCTCGGCCGTCATGCCGCGAATGATCTTGGGCGATATTGTGTTGCCGACCCAGATCGTTTGCCTTTCCAGCTCTTTGCCTTCGTCATTGTACGTGGCTGCGGAGAGCTGAATCTCCCGAACCACGACCGGGTTTTGATTGACCGCAACGCCGCTAATTAAGAATACCTCGCGGTTTCCCTGAATCGTCTGATATCCGGAACGGAGCGATTGGAGGAAGATGCCTGTTTTTAGATGCTGGTTCTTCAGCAGCGACGCGCCGATTACAGGAATATTCTTGAGCACGCTTTCCGATGTCTGAGGACGCGCATAGCTGACAATTGCGATGAGCGTGAAGCCGATCACTAGAAGGCCGAAGAGCGTCATGAACGGCAAGACTGAGGCCTTTTCCTCGCGATACGAAGATATCGCCAGGATATTGCTTCCATCGTCACCTTCGTCTCTCACCTTAGGAAAAAAAGGATCATAAGCAGGAAAATCCGCGTCGATGCCGTTGCGCGAGTGAGTCGGCGGATCTTTTTGCGGCAGCACGAAACGTTGCTCATCCGCGCGGCTCGGATCGCTCATTGACCATCGATCATCGGCATCGTGACCGGGCGGATCCTCGGCACGCCGCGGCGAGTCCAGCTGTTCATTTTCGACGCCATGGGCTTTCGGCTCGAGAGGCAGCCGCAATTCCTGAGCCGGCTCCGAGCCGAGGGCGGCCGACGAATCAAGCGACAGTTCGGCTTCAGGCGCGCTTTGTGCTTCGGGCTCGAAGGTGTGTTTGCAGCGCGTGCAGCGGAAGGAGGGGGTACTGCCCTTTAAAAGTTCGTCAGCAACCTTGTAGGTCGTGCGGCAGCTAGGGCATTGAACCAGCATAAGCGATCCTTCCTGAGAATGGGCTAGGTGAAAAGCGAAGAGAATCAAGACGATCTTAGAGGAATTCGCGAAAACTGCAAGGTTTTATGTTACTAAGTTCTTTTACCGTATGAATAAACGCAAGAGGACGGCGTCTAAGGGGCAGGATACCGTGGAGCCGAGCGATTGGGACCTGGTGCAGAAATGCCAAGGGGGCGAGATGGCCGCATTTCAACATCTTGTCTCGCGCTACCACCAGAAGGTTTACATGGTCGTTTTGGGACTGCTCCGCAATCGAGAGGACGCACTGGAAGTGTCGCAAGAAACATTTTTCCGAGCCTATCGCAAGATTCATGGATTTCATGGCGGCTCTTCATTTTACACGTGGATTTATCGGATCGCCGTCAATCTCGCCATCGACGAGCAGCGGCGTCAGAAAAGAAACCCATTGGACTTTCGTCAAAACATGGATGGCTTAATGGAATCGCAGAATGAAGCGGCGCGAGATCCTTTCGCCGATGTGCACGATCGCGAGCTGCGCGAAAACCTGATTGAAGCGATCAATGGTTTGACACCAGAACACAAAGCGGTCATCGTGCTAAGAACGATCGAAGGACTTTCTTACAAGGATATCGGCGAGATCCTCGGCTGCTCGGAAGGCACGGTGATGAGCCGCCTGCATTACGCGCGCAAAAAATTGCAGGATAAATTGGGTTCGTTTCTATGAGCGAGTGTGATCGCATTCAACAGTTCGTGGGCCGCTGGCTGGACGGCGAGCTGAACCCTGCCGATAGCGAGCGCGTGCGCATCCATATGGGAAGCTGCAGCGAGTGTCGCGCAGCAGAGCGCCAACTGACGAAGATGAACCAAATGCTCAACAACGTCTTGGTTGCGGAAGCAGCGAAGCTCGAATTCGGGTCTTTTTGGCGCGGTGTGGAGCGCCGGATCAACGAGCGCAGACCTTGGTATCCGGCTTGGCTGGAACGCTGGGTGATCGCGCCGAGATCGGCGTGGGCGGTGCCCGCGGCGATTGCCGTGCTGCTCGCCTTGTGGTCGTTCGATTCGTACTTTCCGGGCTGGCGCGAAGGGGTGACGCGCAACGGCTTTGCGGCGGTTGATTCGATCGACGCCCACGGACGCAGCGTCGCACTATTGCGCGAAAACGAGACCAGAACTACTGTCATTTGGTTGTACGAAGACCAAGAGGGTGAAAATGAAGCGGCTGAAGAAGCTCCTAGGTCTGGCCCTGCTTTTTAGTCTTTGTTCAGTCGCAGCAAGAGCATGGGCCGGCGCGGCCGATCCTCAGTCCGTTCAGGTCACCATTGGAACGATTTTAGTGAGCAATCAAAACGACGAGTTCGACCCGAGACTCAAAGGCATGGAGAAGCAGCTGAGAGTACTAAAATACCGGTCCTATCGCTTGCTCAAAGACGAAACCCAGAATGTTCCCTGGCAAGGCAACAAAAATTTCGAGATTCCGGGCGGTCGATCCTTGAGCGTGGCGCCCCAGCAATTTCGCAATAACCGCATTTCTCTAAAAGTACGTCTGACCGAGCGCGATAAGCCGCTGCTCGACACGATGGTGACAGTCCCCAACAAAGGAAATTTTCTTTATCTTGGTGGGCCGCCCCACGAAGGCGGCACGCTCGTCCTGTCGATCGCCGCGTCCGCGCAGTAGCGGGAATGTTTAGACAGGATTAGATTGAAAATTTCAGGTTGCCGACCGCCATCCGGTCGCGCCATCCCACCCACAGATTAGTGGTCAAGTATTTGTCGCCGAAATCCGGGAAGATCGTCACGATCGTCGCGGAACGGAGCTTGCGCGCAACCTTCAAGGCAGCGAACATTGCGGCGCCTGAGGATTGCCCGACCAACACGCCTTCTTCCTGACTAAGCCGATAGACCATCGCGTAAGCATCTTCCGTCGAGACCGGGATTTTTTCGTCCAATCTCTCTTCATGGTAGATCCCCGGCACGATCGAACTCGCCATGTGCTTCAGCCCTTCAAGGCCGTGGAGCGCATCGTCGGGCTCGACGGCGATAATCCGAATTTTCGGATTGACCTCCTTCAAGTAGCAGCCCGCTCCCATGATCGTGCCACCAGTACCGATGCCTGCGACAAAATGGGTCACTTGTCCGTTGGTCTGACGATAGATTTCCGGGCCGGTGCTGTCATAGTGGGCCTGAGGATTCATCGGGTTAAAATACTGGTCCGGTTTGTAAAATTTTTCCGGATCGGCCTCGAGAATCTTACGGCAGACCAGTATGGCGCCATCCGAGCCTTCCATGGGATCACTATAGGTGACCTTAGCGCCGTAGGCGGTGATGATCTGCTTGCGTTCGGCGCTGACGTTGCCGGGCATGACCAACTCGACGGGATAACCTAAGACGCTGCCGATCATTGCGAGCGCAATACCGGTGTTGCCCGAAGTCGAATCGAGAATGGTCTTGCCAACTCGAAGTTTTCCCTGCCGCAGCCCCTCCTGTACCATACGCCAGGCGGGCCGGTCCTTGACGGAACCGCCCGGATTCAGCCCTTCCAATTTGGCGTAAATCTTTACGCCCGGAGCAAGCCCTTCGGTGATCTTGCTGATCTCGAGCAAAGGCGTGTTGCCGATCAGATCGAGCACCGACTCAACCTTGCGTAACTCGGCACGCGCAGAATCGAGCAAACGCAGATGGTGTGAAGCCTGGGCCATGACCGATTTTCGCGCTCAACGCCCGCCGGCAATCGCCGGCACAATGGAAATGCTGTCGCCTTCCTTGAGCGACGTTTCCAGGTTCTGCAAGAAGCGAATGTCATCGCCGTTCACGTAGACGTTGACAAAGCGGCGAACTTTGCCGCTCTCGTCGCAAATACGCTCCTTGATCCCGGGATAATTTTTTTCCAGATCGTCGACCAGCGCCTTAACGTTGCCTCCCTGAGCATTCACCTCATCGGCGCCCTGGGTGAATTTGCGCAGCGGGGTAGGGACACGAACTCGCACGGACATAGCCATCCTCCTCCAGAATTTACAGTTCAGAATAATCCCTCACTGTGGACCTAGCAAGCCGGATCGCGGCTGATATGGTTCTTGATGCTATCGTAGTCGTACTGAATCTCGAGCGGACCGAAGCAATTTTCACAGACATGCAGAGGCGCCTGTGGATAGGCTTGGCCGCATTCACGGCATTGAAGTCCAGTGACAAAGCTCATCAAATTTTCTCGCTCAGCGAGCCGGCGAAAGCGCATCCGCCTTGCTCTCGCCGCAGGCGCTGCAGTACGGATTTCGCGCGACTTGAACGCTGTGAAACTTCATCGATTTGGCGTCGTAGGTCAACAAACGGTCGGTGAGCAGTCCTTCTTCGAAACCGACGAGATGTTTTATCGCTTCAGTCGCCTGGATAGTGCCGAGCGTGCCGGCGACCGCGCCGAGGACACCGGACTGCTGGCAATTCAAAATTTCTTCCGGCGGCGGAGGATTTTGAAACAGGCAGCGATAACAAGCGCTTTTGCGCGGCAGCACCGTCATGGTTTGGCCCTGCAGGCGAACAATGCCGCCGTGAGAAAACGCAATACCGAGTTCAACCGCGGCGTCGTTGACCAAGAACTTGGTGTCAAAATTGTCGCTGCCGTCGATGATAAACTTGTAACCGGCGGCGATTTCGGCGGCATTGTCATGCTCGAACCGCACCGAGTAGGTCTTGATCTCAACGTCGGGATTGAGATCGTTGAGTTTTGACCGCGCGGATGCGACCTTGTGCCGTCCGATATCTGCGGTCCCGTGTAGAATCTGCCGCTGCAGATTCGACAACTCGACCTTGTCGGGATCGACGATGCCGAGAGTTCCCACTCCGGCGGCGGCGAGATAAAAGGCCGCGGGAGAGCCCAGACCGCCGGCGCCGATGACGAGCACGCTCGCTTGACGCAAATGGATTTGACCTTTGCCCCCGATGTCCGGCACCATGATTTGCCGGCTGTAACGTTCGATCTGTTCAGTTGTGAGCCGCGCGCTCATGCTTCACACCAAAAAAAACCTCTTCTTACGCAAGATAAGAAGAGGTTTCACAAAACCTCACCTTATCTTTACTCCCGGAATTCGGGAGCGGGAATTAGCACCAGCGTTCCGTATTTGGAACCGGTTGCTGTGGCTTCGAAGGGCCTATCCCTCCACCACTCTGGATAAGGTGTCCCAGTGCCATGAATAAGTATCCCAAGGGGCGCTACCTGTCAAGCAACGCCGATGGCTGCAGCCTACGCGGCAAGCCGTTTGTACGCTGCCCTTGAACTTCCCCTCAAGCCAGTGCAATGCTGCCTAAGTGAAGGACTGAACGGCCCCTTCGATATCACACCATGACCGAGAAACTTCCGGGCCCAACACAAGAAGTCGCTCACTTCGTAGCGGCCTCGCGGTACCGCGACATTCCCGAAGATGTCGTCCAGCTGGCGCGCGGCTTTATCCTCGACGGCCTCGGTGTCGCGCTGGCGGGATCGACTGACGAATGCGCACGCATCGTGCAAGCGCAGGCCCGGCGAATCAGCGGCAAGAAGGAAGCAACAGTCCTTGGGACATCATTGATGGTGCCGGCGCCCCAGGCTGCGCTCGCCAACGGTGTTGCCGGCCATGCGATGGATTATGACGACACGCAACTATCGACCTCCAAGGAAGCGGTATACGGTCTGCTGACGCATCCGACGACGCCGGTGCTCGCCGCGGCTTTAGCGGTCGGCGAGAAAGAAAAAATCAGCGGCCAAGAATTTGTCTTGGCTTATCTCTTGGGCGTCGAAGTCGAGTGCCGCATTGCCGACGCCATCAATCCGCGCCACTATCAGTCCGGATTCCATTCCACCGCGACGATGGGCGGGCTGGGGGCGGCGATGGCGGTCGGGAAAATTCTTCGACTCAAAGAAGCGCAGCTACTTCGCGCCTTGGGAATCGCGGCCAGCATGGCCTCCGGCTTGCGGGAAAACTTCGGCACCATGACCAAGCCGTTGCACGCGGGTCGCGCCGCGGAAAACGGCGTCCACGCAGCGTTCCTGGCGCGCGACGGCTTTACCGCGGCGGCAAACATCCTCGAAGCTCGCCGGGGTTTCTTCAACGCCATGGCCGGGGGCTACGATGAGAGGAAACTTGCCGGGCGTCTCGGTGTGCCTTACTTCATCAAAGAACCCGGCATCTCGATCAAGCCCTATCCCTCCGGATCGCTGTCGCACCCGGCGCAGGACTTGATCCTCGATTTAGTTCGCGAACACGATTTGCGCGCGGCGGATATCGCGCGGATCGAGGTCGGGACCAACTCGAACGTGCCCAACGCTTTGATCTACCCCATGCCCAAGACCGGCTTGGAAGGGAAGTTCAGCATTCCCTTCTGCATGGCGATCGCCGTGATAGAGCGCCAAGCCGGAATTGCGCAGTTCCAAGATCATAAGGTGCGGAACAAGAAAGTCATCGAGTTGATGAAGCGGGTAACGCTCTCCGTCGACGACGAGCTCGAAAAGCTCGGCTACGATTGCGTGCGTTCGCGGGTCCGGATTAAGCTCACGAGCGGGCGAATCATCGAAGGCCGGTATGATGTCGCCCGGGGCCATCCGGAAAAACCGCTGACCTGGGAGGAACTGGCGGAGAAGTTTCGCGACTGCGCCGATCTGGTCCTGGCGCGCAAGAGCGCCGAACAGGTCATCGGGCTGGTGGCGCGCATCGAAAAGCTGAAGGCGTTGACGCCGCTGCTGCGAGCTTTATCGGTGGGCAAGAAGGCGAGCGGAAAGATCAGCTGATCGCAACCCTAGGAAGCAACCATGGGATCGTATTCGCAGGTCATTGGGCGCTTCGCGCGCGGCTTAAGGCTCGGCGATGTGCCATCCGCCGTCGTCGATAAAGCCAAATTGGTTTTTCTGGATACTTTGGGCATTGCACTGGCGTCGTCCACCATGGACTTCGGCGCCATGGTGACCCGGGTCGCTCAACGGCTCGGCGGCACCCAGCACAGCTTGCTGCTCGGTTCGTCGATTCGCGTGGCCGCGGCCAACGCGGTCATCGCTAACGGCACGTTGGCGCACGGGCTCGATTACGACGATACGCTGGAGGAGGCGATCGTTCACACTGGTTCGTGCGCGTGGATGACCGCGCTCGCGGTCGGCGAGGAACTCGGTGCCAGTGGCGCTCAAGTGCTCGAGGCGGCGATCGCCGGCACGGAAGTCTTGTGCAAAGTCGGCCTGGTGGCGCCTGGCAAGTTTCACGCGCGCGGTTTTCATCCGACCGCGATTTGCTCGACGTTCGGCGCCGCGGCCGCGGCCGGCAAACTGTACGGGCTCAACGCCGACCAATGGGCCGACGCGCTTGGCCTGTGCGGCAGCCAGAGTTCAGGAATCATCGAATATCTCGCGGACGGCACGTGGACCAAGCGGCTTCATCCGGGATGGTCGGCGCATGGCGGCGTCGTCGCCACCATGCTGGCGCGCGAAGGCTTTCGCGGGCCGGCGAAAGTGTTCGAAGGAACGCACGGATTTTTTAGCGCCTTCGGCGGCAAGAACGAATATCGCTACGAGAAGATTCTCGAATTGGGTCAACAGTGGGAGATTCCGCGCCTTACGTTCAAATCTTACCCGTGCGGCTCGATTTCGCACCCGTACATGGACTGCGCGCAGAAAATTAGAGAAAAGCATGCGCCGCGCGCTGAGGAGATCGCCGAAGTCATTTGCCGTACGGCGGAGGGCCCGGTGCACCGGCTCTGGGAGCCGCTAGCGGACAAGCAACGGCCGCTGAGTTCTTATGGCGCCAAGTTCAGTCTCCCCTACAGCATCGCGGTCATGCTCGTACGCGGCCGTGCCGGCCTGGAGGAATTCAGCGAACAGGCGATCCACGATCCGGTGGTCCTCGCGTTGGCGGGCAAAGTCCGCTACGTACTCGACCCGACGATCGACTATCCCCGCCATTTTTCCGGCCATGTCAAAGTCATCATGATCGATGGCAGCGTGTTCGAGCAAAACCAGCCGCATCCGCGCGGCGGCTTCGAAGACCCGCTGCCGCCGGGCGAGATCGAAGAGAAATTCCGCGCTAACGCGGGGCTGGTTTTACCGGCCAATCGGATTGACGAGATCGTCGACTCGGTCGATCGGCTCGAGCAGCTGGCGGGAATCTCGTTATTGACTCAAAAGTTAATTCCATGATAATTGGCCCCGCTCTCGACTAAAAGCAACGAACGATCAACCAGCGATTCAATCGTACGCAGAGGAGGAACTTATGAAAAAGACGGCGATTTGTTTCGTAACGCTCATATGGTCTGTAGTCATGGCGTCATGGTCGGCGGCACAGGACGCCGCGCTGGTCCAGGCGGCAAGAAAAGAGGGCAAGGTCGTCTGGTACACGTCCCTGGCGCTGCCGTCGTCGACCGCCATCGCCCATTTCTTTGAACAGAAATACCAAGGTATTACGGTGGAAGTGCACCGCACCGGTTCTCAGCGCGTATTACAACGGGTCATGCAGGAGGCTACCGCCGGAATCAAGAACGGCGATATTATTCACACTTCAGACGCCGGCCATTTCGAGCTGCTCAGAGAAAAAAATCTATTGTTGAAATATACGCCACAAGGAGTGGCTGCGTTTCCCAGCGGCTTCAAGGACAAGAGTGGCTTTTATTACGGCATGCGCGCGACACTTTCGGTGATCGCCTATAATCCCAAAAGTGTCGCGGAAAAGGATGCGCCGAAAACTTGGAAGGATCTCGTGGATTCTAAATGGAGCGGCAAAGAGGTCACCGCCCATCCCGGCTACAGCGGGATCATCATGACGCATGTGCTGGCGCTGGTGAATGTGTATGGTTGGGATTACTTTCGCGATCTGGCGAAAAACAAGTTGCACATTGTCCAGTCGGCCAATGATCCGGCCGGTGTTGTTGCGTCGGGTGAGCGACCGATCGGCGTCAATGGCGCGGAATATTTTTATTATAAGACCTTGAAGCAGGGCAATCCGATCAAGATCGTCTATCCGAAAGAAGGCGTGCCGCTGATCGTCTCACCGGTGGCGATCGCCAAAGACGCGCCTCATCCTAATGCGGCCAAGCTTTTCACCGAATTTATTTTCGCCAAGGAGTCGCAGCAATTGCTGGCGGACAAGGAAGGCCTGTATACCGGTCATCCGGAGGTCAGCTATCCGGCGGACAAGCCAAAGCTCAACGAATTAAAATTGCTTCCGGCTGACGCCGGCGAATTGGAAAAGCGTAACGCCGAAATCAAAAAACGCTTCGTCGAATATTTCGGCGCGTAGAAAAGCTTAATCGCGTACATGCAAGCCTCTCAAACCGGGACACTCGATCGCGCTAGTCACGCTGGCTGGTCCGCCTGGCGTCTCAAGGATCCGACCTTGCCGGTGTGGCTCGGCGCCGGACTGTTTCTCGTGTTTCTGATGCTGTTTCCGTTGGGTGAGATCTTTCGCGCCAGTCTGTGGGACCAAGCCGGGATCACGATCAGCAAATACGTCGAGGTCTTCAGCAACGAGCAGTTTCTCAAAGCGATCTGGAATACGCTGATCATCTCCACCTGGGTGGGCGTGATCGCGGTGATCATCGGCGCGCTGTTGGCTTGGCTGGTCACGCGCACCGATTTGCCGTGGAAAAAACCGATCCGCGCGCTGGTCATGGCATCCTTCGTGACACCGCCTTTTTTGGGCGCGTTCGCCTGGACGCTGTTGGCTGGCCCCAATGCCGGAGCATTGAACAAGTTCTATCGCTTCGTCACCGGGTCTGAAGACGCGCTCTTCAATATTTTCACAATGCCCGGGTTGATCTTCGTCATGGCGCTTTACAGTTTCCCCTACGTTTTTTCGATGATCGCGAACGTCTGTGAGCTCATTTCGTCCGATCTTGAAGACGCGGCGGAAATTCTCGGCGCTAGCAAATGGCGCATCGCCTGGACCGTCACGTTTCCGCTTGCCATGCCGGCGCTGATCGGCGGTTTTATTCTGGCATTTCTGCACTCGCTCTCGCTTTTCGGCGCACCGGCGATTCTCGGGCTTCCCGCCGGGCTGCATACGATTACGACGCAGATCTGGGCGTTGTTTCAGTATCCACCGCGCCTCGATATGGCGGCGGCCTTTTCCGTGCCGCTGCTGCTCGCCACAATGCTGCTGATCGCGGCACAGAAAAAGCTTCTCGGCCGGCGCGGCTTCAGCACGGTGGGCGGCAAGGGCGGCCAAAAGCGGTTGATCCGGCTCGGCTGGACGCGCGTGCCGGTGCTGCTGCTGGTGTTTGGCATCCTCTCGCTTTCGGTGTTCTTGCCCTATTGGATTCTCCTGAAGGCGGCGCTCTCGAAAGCCTGGGCCATGCCGTTGTCCTGGGATAACTTTACACTCAATAATTTGACTTTCGCTTTTTTCCAGTATGGCGATACCCAACTGGCGATCTACAACACTTTTAAGCTGGGCATCTTGACCGCAACCGTGGGCACTTTGCTGGCGACTTTGATCGCTTATATTACCAATCGCAACCTGTTCCGCGGCGCGCGTTACCTGACTTTCTTTGCGCTGGCGCCGCTCGTCATTCCTGGTATTGTCCTGGCGGTGGGCCTGTTCATCGCCTACACCCGGCCGCCGCTGGTCCTCTACGGCACGGTGTGGATCCTGTTCGTCGCATACCTGACCAAAGAAATGCCAATCGGGTTTTCCCAGGCAGAGTCCACGTTCAAGAGCATTCATCCCGAGTTGGAAGACGCCAGCCGAGTCATCGGCGCCAACCGGCTCACTTCGTTGAAAGACATTACCGCCCCACTAGCGCGCTCGGGATTGATCGCCGCTTGGTCATTTATTTTTATTGGTGTGATCCGCGAGCTTAGCGCCTCGATCCTGCTGTTCGCGCCTAAATCGAAAGTCGTTTCGGTGGTCATCTTCGATCTCAAAGAGGAAGGCCAAGTCGGTGTCATCGCGGTGTTGGGAATTCTCTTATTACTGGTGTCGTTCGCCGTGATTCTGATGGTCCAGTGGTTGGCCGGCCGCGATCCGGTAGCGACGCGAGAATAGACCGATGGCGATCGTCTCGATCCGAGGCCTCAGCAAAAAATTCACCGACAGCGCCGCGGTCGATGATCTCCATTTGGAAATCGGTGACGGCGAGTTTGTCTCGCTCCTGGGACCTTCCGGCTGCGGCAAAACCACCACGTTGCGCTTGATCGCCGGCTTCCTGCAGCCTGACAGCGGCGAGATCCGCGTAGGCGGCGACGTCATTTCATCGCCAACGCTGCTCGTGCCGCCCGAGCGGCGTAACATGTCGATGATCTTTCAAAGCTATGCGGTCTGGCCGCACATGACGGTAGCGCAGAACGTTGCGTACGGCCTTAAGTTCAAGAAGTTTTCGAGATCGGAGATCGACGCAAAGGTGAACAAGCTGCTCAGCGTCGTACACCTGACGGAATTCAAAGATCGCTATTCCGCCGAGCTGTCGGGCGGGCAACAGCAACGGGTGGCGTTGGCTAGGGCGTTGGTTGTGGAACCGCAGATTTTGCTGATGGACGAACCGTTAAGCAACTTGGATGCGAACCTGCGCGAAGAAATGCGTTTCGAGATCCGGCGCTTGCACGAGGAATTCAAGATTACCACCGTTTACGTCACCCACGACCAATCCGAAGCGATGGCAACCTCGGATCGCATCGCCGTGCTCGATCACGGACGACTGGTTCAGGTGGGCCGGCCGGCGGAGATCTTTGACCGGCCGAAGACGCGTTTCGTCGCTGAATTCGTCGGCAAGGCGAACATTCTCAGCGGACGCTACGAGAGCGATGGCCGGATGCTGCTCGCGGACGGCCTGATGGTCCGAGTGGCGGGCAGCGACGGTCTGGCGCGGTCAAGCCCCATGTCGGTGTGCCTGCGGCCGCACAACATCACGCTGATCGCCGACGATACCGAGGTGCGCCGCATGGCCGAGCGCAGCTATAATCTCTTCTCAGGGAGCATCGGGCGCTCGATCTACTTCGGCGATACGGTCGATTACACTGTCGAGCTCGCGTCGGGCGCCGCGCTGCGCGTCGTTGCGCCGCCTTCCCAACGCTTCGCGCCAGGGCAAACGATCGTCGCCGCTGCCCATCCCGATCATTGCGTCGTCGTCCGCGAGGACTAGCACGCCGAAAAGCCTGGTGGCCGTCGTTGAGCTCGCGAGCCTCGCGAGCCTCACGACGACGGAGAGTCTTTTGCAGTAACGGAAGGTTGGAGTAATGGATCTGATAGCCATCACTCCAATACTCCAATTCGCTGCGCGGCTCTGAGATGCTTTCGAGCAGCCGGCTATCGTAACGAGCTGTCCTGGCATGCGCCGCGCGGTTGCCGCAAACGAAATCAACCGCTAGACTGCACACCGTGAGCGCGAGGAGCACGAAGAAAACTGTCGCCAAGAGCGTCGGCAGTGCAGCGCCGGCGAACACCGACTCCCACAAAGTGTTGTTGCTCGACGGCCACTCGCTGGCCTACCGTGCGTTTTTCGCCTTGCCGGATACGCTCGTGACGACTTCCGGTCAGGTCACCAACGCGGTCTACGGCTTTACGGCGATGCTGATCAAGCTGCTTGCCGACGAGCGACCGCAGGGCGTGGTCGTTTGCTTCGACAAGGGAGCCCCGCAATTTCGTCTTGACCGCTATGCGCAATACAAGGCCGGGCGCGCGGCAACCCCCGATTTGTTCAAGCAGCAGCTGCCGCTGATCCGCGAGGTGGTCGAGTGTTTGCGGATTCCCATGCTCGAGCTGGAAGGCTATGAAGCGGACGATCTGCTCGCGACCTTGACCAAGCACGCCAGGGAAGAAGGCTGTGAGGTCATCATTGTCACCGGCGATCGCGACATTCTTCAACTCGTTCGCGACGGCGTATCCGTCATCATGACTCGCCGGGGTATTTCCGACGTCATCCGTTACGATGCGCCAGGCGTGCTTGAGCGCTACGGCGTCGTGCCGGAGCAGTGGACCGACTTCGTCGCGCTCAAAGGCGAGACGTCCGATAATTTGCCCGGAGTTCCTGGCATCGGAGACAAAACCGCCGCCCAGCTGGTGACGAAGTACGGTGATATCGAGCAGGTGATCGCCCATGTCGACGAACTGACGCCGAAACTACGTAACGCGATCAAAGAGCATGCCGATCAAATTCGCGTCAATAAAGAACTCGGCCGTTTGTTGGACAATGTTCAACTCGATCTCGATCCCGCGACGCTTCGGCTCGAGGCGTGGGACGAGGAGGCGGTGCGCAACCTGTTCCTGTCCCTCGAATTTCGCAGCCTTCATGAGCGCTTGAAAGAAATCAAGTTTCACGCAGCCGCCGTGGCCCCGGCGCTCGAAGTCTGTGCCATTGCCGAATTCGCTTCGTCGAGCGATCTGCGCCATGGCGAAGCAATTGCGTTGGCGTGGAATGAGCATTGGCTCGCTTTGAGCGATCGACCGGGCGAAGCACGGATTTTGCCCTTTGAAGAAGCGATGCACCGGTTGGCCGACTGCCTCAATGATCCAGAGCGGCGGAAAATCGCTCATGATGCCAAACCTCTGTATCGCGCCGCGCTCAGCAAGGGAATCGAAATCGCCGGACTCTATTGCGATACCAAGATCGCCGCCTATCTCCTCGAGCCGGGTGCGACGTCCGGCTATTCGGTGCGGGATATCGTCGGGCGGTATCTAGGGGTCTCCATCGATGCGGAAAGGATCGAAGCTGACGCTGCCGGGCAGGTTGCGCTATCGTTCGCTAATGACGAGAAGCAAGCCATTTGCCGCGAAGCTGTTGCCATCCGTGCGGTTGCCCCCGCCGTCGAAGAACGACTCCGTGCACAACATGCCTGGGAGCTTGCGACCATCCTGGAGTTTCCCTTGGTTCGAGTGCTCGCGACTATGGAGCATACGGGTATTCTCGTCGACCGCCCTTATCTTGAAGAGCTCAATACCGGCTTCGGACAAAAGATAACGAGCCTCGAGCGTGAGATTCAGCAGATCGCGGGCGAACAGTTCAATGTGAATTCTAATTTGCAGCTACAGCGCATTCTCTTCGAAAAGCTGGCTTTGCCGAAAACACGCCGCATCAAAACCGGTTATTCCACGGATGCCGCCGAGCTGGAGAAGCTCACCGGTAGTCATCCGATCATCGGATTGTTGCTCGAATATCGCGAGGTCTCCAAACTTAGGAACGGCTTTAGCGAGATGTTGCTCGGGTTGATCGAGCCGCGAACCCAACGAATCCATACAACTTACGAGCAGACCACGGCGGCGACCGGGCGGCTTTCGTCCGCCGCTCCCAACCTGCAAAACATCCCGATTCGCGGCGAGCTCGGACGGCAGATCCGCCGTGCATTCATCGCCCCTCCGGGCCATGTGTTGCTCTCCGCGGATTACTCCCAGATTGAGCTCCGGGTGCTGGCGCATCTCTCCGAGGATGAGACGTTTTGTGAAGCGTTTGCTCAGGGGCATGACTTCCACGCGACGATTGCGGCCAAGGTTCACGGCGTCGGCCTGAGCGACGTCACTTCTGCAATGCGCAATCAAGTCAAGCAGTTTTCTTATGGCATCGCCTACGGCATGTCCACGTATGGAGTTTCGCAGCGGCTGGGGGTGGAAATCGACGAAGCGGCGAGCTTCGTGGCGGCTTACTATGCGCAATTTCCCAAATTGAAACAGTTTCTCGCCGCCCAGGTGGACAAGGCGAAGGTCGATGGTTTTACGACCACGATGTTCGGCCGCCGCCGTTACCTGCCCGAGTTGCTCTCCGCGAATTTTCGCTTGCGCGCATTGGGCGAGCGCATGGCCCTCAATGCGCCCATCCAGGGGAGCGCCGCCGACATCATGAAGAAAGCGATGATTGGGGTCGACGAAGCGTTGCGTAAAGAGCCCGTCGCAAAAATGCTCCTGACTGTGCACGATGAGCTGGTTTTTGAGGTGCCAGAGGAAAAACTCGATCAGGCCCGAACGCTCATTGAAAAAGAAATGATCGGTGCCGCTGATTTGCGGTGCGGCTTAGCGGTCGATGTGCACAGTGGAACCAATTGGGCCGAAGCGCACGCGTAGCGGCGCCCAACGTAGGGTCGATGCCGGGACCCGCGAAAGGCCTAAAATGCTTTGGCCAAATGGCGAGCCGTGGCGAGTTGCGAACCTTCCCGTGTCAGGCGCATGATCACCAGACCGACGAGTAAGATACCGATCCATGAGGCGACTCCGCTGACAATCCTGGGATCAGTGGCGCCAAACAGCCAGCCCAAGTCGGCCCGACTGTAATCACCGAATACGCGGACGGTCTTCACTCCAAAAATCCAGCCGGCGTGCAGTCCGATGGAAAGATACAAGTTTCCCGTCCGGACGAGCGCGTAACTGAGGACGATCCCGAGCAAGAGAAGACTGATCAATCCAGGCAACAGAGTTGTCGGTTCAAGAAAAGGTTGGAAGGTCGTGATCAAGTGACGGAACCCTGCCAGCAATTCCAAATGATCGAGAAAATACTCCTTGCCGGGTTTCACGAAGTGCAGCGCCGAATAGAAAAGATTGGCGAGTATGTAGGCTCGCAAAGGATGACCCTGTCGGAATAATCCAATGAACAGCAGGCCGCGAAAGAATATTTCTTCCATCAAGCCGATGAACGCACCGGATGCGAACGCGCTGGCGATGCGTAATAGTGACCTGCCGAGGGACAGGCGAAAAAAAGGGGTGTACACCTCGGCGGCCGTCATGGCAGCGAGCAAGAGCACCACGGATGCCAGTGCCAGTCCCCAGCCGGTGAAAAAACCTCTCCAGGCGATTAACGGTTCGGTTACAAGCAGCGGTTTGATCTCGGTCGGGACCAAGAGACGGCGTCCGGCGATAAACAGCCCGATGCCGGCAATCATGAAGGATCGGTTGAATACCCGTGAGAACGGAACGCGCTCATCCAACAAGAAGGGCCAGCGGGACGCGACCCAGTCGGCGCCGAGGGCCATCCATGGGCTGATGATGCAGCTGAGTGCCAATGCAAGCAATAAGAAAATCATCAGCCGATGATGAATTTTTAGCGGTTTCATGAGTACAATCTGTCTAATATGGAGTAGCGATTCCGTGATGGCAAGTAGCAGCGAAAAGAAACTGTTGGACAAGGTCGCGCTGATCACCGGCGGCAGCCGGGGCATCGGCAAAGCGGTCGCCGCAGCCTATCTGCGCGCGGGTGCGGCTGTTTTCATTTGTGGCCGGGATCAAGACCATCTAAACGCTGCGGTGGACGAGCTGCAGCAAGCGGGCGAGAAGGTTGAAGGCGCCGCGGGCGACGTCGGTATAGCGGATGACGCGCAACGGTTGGTCGCTACCGCTTCAGCTCGCTTCGGCATGATCGATGTGTTGGTCAACAATGCAAGCATTCTCGGACCGCGCGA
>DATBMR010000008.1:0-18587 GCA_036554745.1 Binatia bacterium | reverse complement strand
GGCTTAAAGAGACATTTCCCAAGGACTTCAAGATAACGCGAGCGGTCGTCTACGATCCCGCGTTGCAGCGTGTAGTCGCACGCGAAGAAAGACGATTTCGCGATTTAGTTCTGGAAGAAAAGCTTTCGGACAATCCACCGGCTGACCAGGCCGCGGCGATTCTCGCACGCGAAGTCGCCGCCGGCCGCTTGGTCCTCGAGCAGTGGAATGAGTCTGTCGAACAATGGATTTTGCGTGTCAAACGCCTACGCGAATGGATGCCGGAGTTGGCGTTGCCAGCGATCAGCGAAGGTGACCGGACCGTCATGATCGAGGATCTCTGCGACGGCGCCCTCAGCTACGCCGAAATAAAAAATCGCCCGGTGCTGCCGGTGGTGAAGTCTTGGCTCTCACGCCAGCAGCAAGCGTGGATCGAAGAGTACGCCCCGGAGCGGATTCAATTACCGAAAGGCCGGACGGTGAAAGTGATTTACTCCGCCGACGGCGCGCCAACCATCGCTGCGCGGATCCAGGATTTGTACGGCATCAACGACGCGCTCTGGATCGCCAATCGCCGCGTTCGTGTCCGCGTCCAAGTCCTCGCCCCCAGCAATCGGCCGGTGCAGATCACGGAAAGCCTCGGGGATTTTTGGCGCGACACTTATCCGAAGTTGAAAGCGCAATTGCAGAGACGTTACCCCAAGCATGAGTGGCGGTGAAATCTCGAGAACGTCCATCACAAGACGAGTCCCGGCGCTTGCAACCGCGGTGACTCTGTTCCCGTCGACGCGGTCAACGCGCCACGGGGATTTTGACGGTTCTCCCGGGCTCGATTCTCTCGGTGAGCTCCACTTGATTCATAATTGCGACTTCGTCAGCGGTGAAAGGTACCGGGAGGCTCCTTGGAATCGCTTCCCGGAACGACACCGCGCGTTTAACGGAGGAGAGGGCGGTTCGAACCGGCTGCCGGTTCAAAATCCGCGGATCTTCGACCGGTCCGAAGCCCTGCATGGTTTGCAGGAACACGTTTCGAAAGGAGTTAAATGTCTGCGGGGCGGTGTAGCCGACAAAATGAAAAATGTTTCCGCCGTATTGGACGAAATAAGCGATGATTCTCGCTACCTGGCCGTTCTGCATTTGCGCATCGGCGACAACCACATAGGCGGGAAGGCCATTGGAGCGAGTCGCGCTCCGGTCAAGAACGCGTAGCGCTCCTTGCTTCAGAAACGACGCGACGGCAGCGTCCAGCGATTTTTCTCGAGATCCGCTAAAGCCCAAAAGCGCGCGATTCTGGTTTTCGACCATGACGACCTGAGAGGGCTGGTTGATGAGTTTGAACCCGCGCGGCACGGGGAAACGAAACCGCAGATCGGGATGGTAAAACATACTGCCCTCGACAAACCCCTGACGCGGATCCTCGCCGAGGACTAGCCCTTCAACGGTCGCTAAGTAGCGTGCATCCGTCGGCGCCGCTCGTTTTTCCCGAGAAGTCCCTGTCAACTCTCTGATGCGCTGAATACGGTCGCCCGGATTGGGATGGGTAGACAGAAAGTTCGGCATCTCCTGTCCTTCCTTTTCTTGAATCCGGTCGAGCGTTTGAAAGAAAGCGATCGCTTCGCGCGGATCGTAGCCGGCAGCCGAGCCGTACTCGACGCTTAGTTGATCGGCTTCCAACTCGTCCTCGCGGCTATAGCGCAGGAAAATCAACTGCGCCGCCATGCTGCCGAGATTAAGAATATCCTGAGCGGGAAGACCGAGGATCTGACCGACCAACGCGCCGCCGAGCAGCAGTCCTTGGCCCATCTGTTGCTGCCAGGCTTGGCGCGCCGCGTGGCGTGCGGCAACGTGGCCGATCTCGTGAGCTAAGACCGTGGCGAGTTGATCTTCGTTATTCAAGTGCGCGAGCATGCCGCGTGTGACGTAGACATAGCCGCCAGGAAGCGCCATGGCGTTGATGATCGGACTGTCAAGCACGCCGAAGGTAACGGGTGTTTTGCGGATCTGTTCATCGATCCCTGGCCGGCGCAGATGACTGGTTGCCAGAACGCGATTGCCAACGTCGGTGACATAGCGCTCCAGCTTAGGATCACGATAGGAGCCGAACAGGGCTGCGATTTCCTGGCTAGCTTGCTTGCCAATTTCGGTTTCCTGCTGCCAACTGTATCCGAGATAGCGCTTTTCTCCGGTGGCGGGAACGAGTTCGGAGACGCAGGCATAAATGAACAGAGCAAACAGACAAAGCGACAGACCGGTTATAACTTTTCTTCTCATGGGATCTTAACGCTCCCGCCGCGACGGCAAGTTTGTCGACGTCAGCCCGCTACACCAAGGATAGCTGGTTCCTGTTGTGTCGCCCCGGCGTTGATGGGCTAGTGGCCCTCCTGCCAACGCTGTATTTATCAGTGTATCAGACCCAACAGGCAAGTGAATGGATGGTGCCACCGGTCATGAAGCGGTCTGTCAAACAGTTAACCGTGTTCAAAGCGAAACGCGATTTGACGCCGCTTCGGCGCTCTTCGGTTGCGCTCTTCACGACCGCGCAGGTTTCAGCGTAGCGGCGAGCCGCCGCCACTTATTGGGTGAGTGCCGCCGATGCAGTGTTCCTTGCTTTGAAGATCCCAAGCTTGGTCAGCGTATATTCGCCGGCGCCGAAGATCGGGCCGTCATCGTGAAATCCCAGTCCGAGCGTCATGTCGAGTTCAGCATACTTCATATCCATGCGGTGGTTGATCGACACATAATATCCGTCGATACGGCCGGCCGGCGTGTCGAACCGCGATCGCGAAACCTGTTTCACCTGGTGCGTGACATGGCCGCTGCGCTTGAGTTTGCCGGTTTCCACATCGAACATTTTAAAACTCCCCTGACGCACACCCGTGCTGCCCGGCGTCGCATCGACTGCAAATATCGCCAGCGCAGGTTCGTACACGATATAGCTCCGGCTCTTGTATAAATTGAGGCGCTCCAGGAGCAACCCGCGGTGGGCGTCGTTTTGCATGAGAATGCCCGCGTAGTCGCCGAAGCTGAGCTTCCAGCGTCCGGCGGTCAGCGAATCGCGCTGAAGCGTGAGCGGAACGATTCTACCCCGGTCTTTCCCTTCGGTAATTTCAAACTGTCTTTTCCACGACCCGAGCGGCATGAGAGCGCGAACATCCAAGCCTTGCCGCCATTGAATCTCGTCGAGTTCGGCAAGCGCGGGTATAGAAACGAAAAAAATAATACTGATAACAGCAGCGGCGATACGGTACATCGAGGATCTCCGAATTGCTTCACTTTGAAGCGCCGGTAGCGATCGACCGGCGCAGAAAGCGTTTGGATCAAGGCGCTGCCGCGACTAATCCAACCAGTCCTTGTCCTTTAGCTTCTTGGGCAGGTAGCTTTTGGTCAGGTATTGAAAGTCCTTGTTGGCGAGAGCGTCGAGCTCGTACTTGAGACCGCTGGTTAACATGCCTTTGATTTCATTCTGCCACTCTTTTTTCTGAAACCATTTATATTTCATCAGCTCTTTGGCCCGATTGATGTCCTTGTCGTTGAGCTTGATGCCGACATTGCGCGGCAGACCATAGCGGTCGGGATCGGCGCTCGAAAAGCCGATAAACTTCGCCTTGGGAATGGCCATGCGCTGGCTTTCAAACGCGAGGTTAATCGAGCCCTGCTTAACGACGGAATAAATGTAATACCCCCAAGGATCGTTGTCGACCAGGACGTAAACCGGAAGATGGTATTCCTCGTGCAGCCGGCGCGCCAGCCGCCGAACGCCGCGCGGCGGCTGGCCATTTCCGGTAAGCAGGATGCAATTGTATCTGCGCCAAAACTTATCCTCCGAGAGGCGGTTCCATTGGGTTCCTTTTTCCACCAGCAGAACAAAATCCGCGGTACACTTGCTGATTTGAATGTATTCAGGTTCGACAATCGACGGAACGGAGTAACCGCCCTTGCCGAGCCGCGTACAGTCCACCCGATCACCGTCGTCGACCAGCACCAGCGGTCCAACCACCGTGCCGGAGTTTTCGGCGCGCACGTGGAGCTCTTCACGCAAAGCTTCGAGGGTGACTTCAAGATCTTCGATGAGCGGATCCGATTCGTTCTGGCCGTCGAAGGTGTTTTCGTGTGAATTCTTAATCGTGTGTTTGGTGCGGTAATAAATTTCTCTAAGCGAAGTGGTCAGGTTGGCGCGCTGCAGCTCAGCCAGGGCATCGGCGACCAGCACCGTCTGCATGAATTTCTTCGCCATACCGACATTGAAAAACGTGCGGGCCTGTTTTCTGCGGCCCATCTCGATGATCCCGCGCTTCTCGTTGAAATTCACATTGGCCAGGCTTCTGATCGGAATCGACAACTCGGGGTCCTGGCTGCGCTGTGCGGCGTTAACGACCACGTCGGCGACGCCAATCAGCTTCTTTTCCACGGCTCCGTTACTTTTTTGCTTTTTTCGCGCCATGCTTTTTCCCTGTCTTTTGACCGCGTTTTTCGCTCGCTTCTGTCGAGTCAAAGCCCAAGCTCATTTGACTGTCCCCCCGGGACTTCGCACGAGCCAGCCGCTTGTCTGCGCCAACTTCGTTGGTCTTCCTCTTCGCTTTAGCCTTGTTGTTCTTTTGAGTCGCTTCGGCGGAGTCGTCGGGTTCGATTAGCGTTTCTTGCTCCGGTAATACGGCCGTTCGTCCTTCGAGGACGGGAGCTTCGCCTTCCGTTCCCTCGGGCGTAACGATGATCGAGTTTGGCAGGCCTTCCGGTCCGCCGCCGTCGCGGCCGAGGATTTCGTCGGTTTTCATTCCGCCGGTGCGCTTCATGGCGATCTTCTGCAGCTGCTCTTTGAGTTTTTCCTTCGGCAGCTTACCGCCCTTAAGGCGGTTGCATGCCTCGACTACCTCTTCAATGTAAAGCTCGAAGATATTGCGCCGGCGAAACTCACTCTTGGCGCGTTCCCGCCGTCTTAAGAAAACACCGAGGCGTCGGCCGCACTCTTGCAGCGCAAGCTTGATTTCCTTGCGGATCTCGTCGTAATCGGCGATCGCTTCCTTCGATTCGCTGGTGAACGGCACCCAAACCGAGGCCATGTGGACAAAGATGACCATGGGACCGGCCGGCAGCGCCCCTCTTGACTGAGGTACGCCGTAGTTGCGCCAGCCGGTATCGAGCACGGCCTTGAAAGTCGCGCACGCCGACTGCTGGTAAAGCAGCGGCACGCGATTGGCATAGCGGATGACTGTCGCTAATTCATTGTCATCATCGTGCTGCTCACCTTCCGCCAGCGGCATCGCCGGCCGGCTTGCTTTGCCGCCAGCCTGTTCCGGTCCAGTGCCGAACGCCAACCCCGCTTCGATGATAAAAGGATTGCCGCGATAGACCGCCGGCGGACGCGTCACGGCAGTATAAAAATCGCCCTTGATCTGCTTGTAGAGTCCGTGCAGGATCGCCTTCTCGCCGATCGGAGAGATACAGTTGCTTGGCGGCGCCATAATTTTGGTGGTCTGGATGGCCTTGTAGAGCGCCTCGGCGGCGGCGCCGTGAATATTTCGCGGCCGCATTTCAGGGGATAGCTTGGCCGTCTTGCAGACTTCTACCGCGACATTCGCCGACACCCGGCTGAAATCACTCGACAGAAATCCCGCCAGCGAATGGCTTCTCGTGTCGTGCAGCATCCTTAGCAAGATGCCGAACTCGATGCCGTAGGGGTGCGGCTTGATCTCACGGGGCTGGGGCGGCAACTCTTCGATCGTGCGCGGATATTCTTTAATTTCCCCTTCCGGCGTGTGGTAGAGCAGTTTGACGTGCGGATTGGCGATGGCCGTCTGCTCGAGATACTCATCGACCGAGGCGCGGCCGCGTTGATAGCGGCCCTCGATCTCCAGGGTCACTTGCGTGCCGCGATGGTTTTCCCAGTCGATTTCCTTCCTTTCGATAATGTGGGGCTCGTTTTTTTTGGTATCGATTTGCACCTCAAAATAGTGCGCGGGCGCCCGTGCGCCGGTCCGCGAAATGATCTGCACCGGCTTGCCGGTGGTCAGTTGCGCGTACATACCGGCCGCCGAGATGCCGATGCCTTGCTGGCCACGGCTCATGCGCAACCGATGAAATTTCGAGCCATAGAGCAGCTTGGCGAAGATTCGCGGAATCTGCTGGCGCACGATACCCGGGCCGTAGTCGATTACGGTGACGCGGAAGCGGTTCGCCTGGCTCGGCGCCGGCGCAGGACCGCCATTCGCGACGACGTCAAGCTTGACGACAACCTCGGGTAAAATTCCCGCTTCCTCGCAAGCGTCGAGCGCGTTGTCCACCGCCTCCTTGACGCAGGTAAGCAACGCTTTGCGCGGATTGTCGAAGCCGAGCAGGTGGCGGTTCTTGGTGAAGAATTCGGAGACAGAAATCTCGCGCTGCCGCGCGCCCATCTCGACGGCAGATAACGTGGTTTTGCCTTTCGGCTCGACGTTTTGGGCGTCCGTCGCCGCGCCGTTACCCTTCAGCATAGGTTTAGCCATTCTGATTGTTGTCTCCGTTTGGAATCAGATTAATGAAACGAAAGTGCGGACCAACGGATTGACGAGCGCGGGAGTTGGTCTCCCTGGGCCTCAAGATCACGTCGCTCACGACGAACGCTTGACCGGATTTTCAATTCTTAAGGATTCGGGATGCTATTTGATCCGGGATTATAGCAGAGATGGCGCGCTTTTGAACTCTCAAAGTGACATTTTTGTCGGGCGAAGGGAAACCGATCAGAAAAAGTAAGCCACGCGCTTGGCGCTCATGGCTTCAGCTTTCCTTCGCTTCTCAGCTCCTGCTGGGCTTGTTTCAAAAGGCGATCATGGATGACGCGATCGAGCGTGAATTTTTTGTCGACGATGCCGGCACGAATGTCCTCATCGAGCATGATCTGGATGCCGTCCAGGGCGATGGTAAGATCGGCGGCATAGCCGGGGCTGAAAAGATCGTAAGAGCGGTTGACGATACTGGGGTCGCCTTCGAGTCCATTGGCAAGTCCGATCTGAATCGCTTCTTTTTTGTTGTACTTGGCGACTTGCATTCCCAAAATCATAGCCTTCAAGAACCGTTTCGTGGTCTCCGGATATTTCTCCAGCATTTCTCCGCGGGTGACCAGAATGCTCTGCGGAATACGCAACTCTTCGTTCAGGTTCACGATCATCGGATAACCTTTGTCGAGCAGCCTGACGGTGTCTTCGGCTGTAAACGGCGCCGCCGCAATGGCGCCCCGCTCGATGGCGATGGCTCGCAGCGCGGTTCCACCGATGGCACGGAGCGCGACATCCCGGTCGGGGTCGAGGTTGTGCCGCTTCAGGAAAATTCGGATCGCGAAATCAGAAAACGAGCCGGCGCCGGTGACGCCGATAACTTTGCCACGCAACTCTTCGATGTTTTTGGCTTCCTTGCTGCCGAGCAAAGTGTAGTTCGTATAGTTGGAAAGCGACGCCAGGATGCGCAGATCCAAGCCACGGGCATGGCTGCGTATCGGCGCCTGGGCGCCGCCGATACTGCCGAAGTCGACGTTGCCGGATACTAGGGCAGCGATCGCGGTCGGCCCGCCGCGCACGAAAATCTGTTCTACGCTAAGACCTTGGTCTCGGAAATAGCCTTTGGCGATGGCGATACGGTAGGGAAGTTGATTATTCCATGAAAGACTGACGAAAACGATCCGCAGGTTTCTTTTTTCCTGGCTGTGGCTTGAAGAGCTCAAACTTAATAGTGAAAGAATCCCTAGCAAGAAGATCCACGAAATCTGTCGGATTTTGTGCATAACTCGCCTCGACGAAAGCTGCCCCCTAATCTTTTCACTTCCACTGAAATCTGAGTTCTTCAATCCCATTTATCTCAGTGTCCGCGTTCCGTCTAGCATTATAGGTCGGAAAATTTTCGCTGCGACTCACGTCCCGCCGATTGCTGCAAAATCTGATGATCCGCAATTGATGTTACTTGTTTGCATGTGATTGACGCTCTCTGAAGCGCTGTCGGCATAATACTACAGCAAAGTGCAGAGGTGTAATGCGAAGGTTCGCGTTGGAAGCAAAAAATTTGCGTTGCTTTACCACGGTCCAAATATTGCTCGAGGGAGTTGCGGCGTCGATGGATTTGCCAGCTTAACAGCGAAAACTTCTTCCATTTCAGTCAGGGAAATTTTCTCGGCATCTCGGAGCCGCAAGAATGCCGATGCTGGCGCTCGTCTTCGCCTTCCCTCCGTTCCTTATGAAACGTCGGTCATCAACGCCAGAAAAAATAACTGAGGAGGCAACCATGAGTAAGAAAATGAAAACTCCGGCGAAAATGAACGTGAGCCGCCGGAGATTCTTGAAAACTGTTGGGACCGGCGCGGCGGTGGTTTGCGCCAGTGCTGCTATCGGAGTTCCACGCCGCCACGCCGCTCAGCCACCCGACGTGACGCTGCCTGAGAATTTCGGCAGGATGTTTCGTTTGCCGCCGTTTGCGCCGCCAACTGATGCTGTCCGAGAAGCTTTACTCGAGATCGGCAAGGCGGGCGGCATCATGGATGCGCAAGATAATTTGACCGCGGGCCCCATAGCGTTGATCGTAAACCCGGGTTCCGTCAACCGGGACAATCCCACCCATTCTGCCGGGGTGACTTTCTTTGGCCAGTTCCTCGACCATGACATGACGTTCGACCCGCGCTCTCGCCTTGGTTTTCCGACTCAGCCGATCAAATCACCGAACGCCCGCACGCCATTCTTCGATCTTGATTCTGTTTACGCCGGCGGTCCCAGCGGTACCCCGGAGTTATACGATACTGCGGATCCGATTAAATTTCGCGTTGAAAGGGGCGGTCAATTCGAAGACTTGCCACGCAATCCGGTGAATCATGCCGCGTTTATCGGCGACCCGCGCAACGATGAAAATCTCATGCTCGCAGGTCTGCACGCCGCGTTTTTACTGTTTCACAACTGCGCCGTCGAACGTGCACGGTCCGAGAACCCGTCGATGACAAATGACGAGGCGTTTTCCCAGGCCCGCCGGCTGACCGTATGGCATTACCAGTGGATCATCCTGCATGAGTTCTTGCCGCTGATCACCGGTCAAGCGGTCATCGATACGATTTTGGCTGATGGTCGGCAGTTTTATAACCCACGGCGCGACGATGCGTTTATTCCTGTGGAGTTCCAAATCGTCTATCGTTTTGGCCATAGCATGGTGCGGCCTTCTTACCGCGCAAACCTCAAGGGCGATAACGGACAGCCATTTTTCGGTATGATTTTCGATCCGGCGGGCGAGGGCATGGAAGATCCGGTGGATCTGCGTGGCGGCGCGAGAGCTTCACGGCGCTTCATCGGGTGGCAAACGTTCTTTGATTTCGGCGGCGGTTACACAACCGACATGCGGCCGAACAAAAGAATCGATACGAAAGTTTCGACGCCCTTGTTCCAGCTGCCGTTGGGGACGATACCGGGGGGAACCGGGCCGGTGTCGCTCATGCAGCGAAACTTACTAAGGCATCTGACTTGGCAACTCCCTTCCGGTCAGTCCATCGCACGTGAAATCGGCGTTCAAGCCCTTAGCGATGCGGATTTGGCAGAGCTGAGCCCGATCTCAAAGTCACTTCTTTCCTCGACACCGCTGCTTTACTACATCCTAAAAGAGGCGGAAGTCAGAGAGGACGGCTTACGTCTCGGTCCGGTCGGCGCTCGCGTCGTCGCCGAAGTTTTTATCGGTTTGCTCCAGCTCGACCCGGAGTGTTATCTGCGCGTGCAGCCCGGTTGGGTGCCGACTCTGGGCGGAACACCGCAAAACTTCCGTATGGTAGATTTTCTCACATTTGCCGAAGTTGACCCCGCGAGCCGCGGCCAGTAGCTGACGCTTGGAGTCACCATGAGAACCCAACACCCGATCGCCTGGATGTCAATATCGCTGCGGCCGACCATTATCGCTTGCTTTCCAGCTCCTCCTTGACTTCTTGCATCAGCTTGAGGTTCATGACTTTCTCGGGCGGGATATCTTCTTTGATTTTGAGCGGGGCTTTGACGTCTAATTCCATTAGCGTCTTGATTCCCTGAGCCGACGGCAGGCCGGGCACACCGGCCGGCAGAGCCTTGGCGAATCGGCGGATGCCTTCGACAACCAAAGGGCGGGTCATATTGCCGATCGGAATCTTCTTCATGGCGATATCGGCGGATTCCTCGGGCTGATCGCGAATAAATATCAGCGCACGCGCCATGGCGCGCAACCAGCGCTTTACGTCGTTTGGACGCTCGGCGATCATTTTGTCGGCAGTAACGAAGCCTTGAAACGGATAGGGAAACAGATCGCCCACGAACGCCAGCGTACGCAATCCTTCTTTTTCGCCGAGCAGTGATTCGTCGGCGTTGACCACCGCGGCGCTAAAGGCTCCTGTTTTGAGAGACAAAATGGTATTGGTGGTATTGCGCGACGGCATTGCGACGCGGCTGATGTCTCTTCCCGAAAGTCCTTCGCGCTCGACCAACATTGTGATCAGCGCATCCTGGGTGTCACCTACCGTTCCGACCGCAACGCGTTTGCCCTTGAGGTCGGATATCTTCTGAACGTCCGGTGCGGCCAACAAATACCAGGTCACCTTCTCGGTCTGAAACATGATCGCTTTGATCGGCGCACCGCGCACCGCCGCGCGCATACCGGTGCCTCCAGCGCCGCTGTAATCGACGTTGCCGCTGACGAGCGCGGCGATCGCCGTGCTGCCGGGAATAACGATCGTCTGATTTTCTAGATTCTGATCGCGAAAGTAGCCCTTCGCTTCCGCCACCGCGATACTTAAATAATTGAGCGTTGAGCGCGGAATCACCGTTCGCACTTGTTCGGCGAAGACTGGCCGAATAGGCGCTCCTACCAATAACAATAGGAGAAGTAAGAGAACTGTCATGGCCGGCGCTCTCCTTAATCGAATTCTGTCGTGTATTTCTGGGTCACCTAGCGAGTGATCGCACCATTGCAAACCAACATATAGATGTAAGCTCGCCAGCGTCAAGGACAAATACCCTGCGGGATTGTATAATCGGCCCGACTGTAGTTCATTGAAAAACACCACGCGTGGGAGGAGATCTATGGCATTGGGGCGGGTGCTAACGGAAGAGTTTCAACCTGAAGTTTTAAAGTGGCTGCGCGAGCGCGTCGAGTTGGTGGTTGTCAACCCCTGGGTTGAGCCGCAGCGGTGGGAATTGGAAGTGCCGCGAGTGGACGCGGTGATTAGCCGCAAAGGGAAAATTACTCGGGAGCAGATGCAGCGGAGCGCCGGACGCCTGAAGATCATTGCCCGAACCGGGGTAGGCGTTGATCCGTCGCGGGTCGATCTCGAGGCCGCCAAAGAGTTCAAGATCTGGGTGACCAATCAGCCGGGCAGTAACGCAGTTTCCGTCGCCGAGCTGGTCTTTGGCCAGATCATCGCCCTGGTTCGTCATACTCATGAAGCCAATCAGGCCGTACGGTCGAATCGTTGGGGCGATTATCTCAAATTCATCGGAACAGAACTGGCCGGCAAAACGATCGGCATCATCGGCATGGGCAATATCGGCACCCGCGTCGCGTTACGCGCCCGCGCCTTCGAAATGGATCTGATGGTTTGCGATCCTTATATTCCCGAATCTCACGTTACGGCGCTCGGCGGCCAATGGGTCGGACTGGACCAACTACTGGCCGAGTCCGACTTTGTAACGATTCATTGCCCGCTCAATCGCGAGACCAAAGACATGGTGAATGCCAAGAATCTGACGCTGATGAAACCGGCGGCTTTTCTGATCAATGCGGCGCGCGGCGGAATCGTTAATGAGGATGCGCTCGGCGCTGTGTTGCGGACACGAAAGATCGCGGGCGCGGCGCTGGATGTCGTTGCTGATGAGCCTCCTGAAAAAGATCACCCGCTCCTCAGTCTCGATAATGTGCTTTGGACACCGCACTTGGGGGCGGTGACCTTGGAAGCTTCCGAGCGCGGCGAATGGGGCGCCGCGCATGAAGTGATTCGGGTGCTCGAAAGCAAGCGGCCGAAGAACCCGGTGGTCGACGCTGACGAAGCTCGGCTGCTTCTGCCGGCGTGAAACGGGGACCACGGGAACGTTACTAATGAGTTCGTTATTTAGCGACTATGTGGATGGGTTACGACCCCGGACCGAGCCCTTCCGATCGCGGTCAATGGGTCTGTGCCTTGTAGACCACCGCCCCTTCCTCTCCATGGGTGAAAATACCCAGCCTCTGGGCCTGAAAGTAACCTTCCCGCTCCTATGCCCGCGATCTCCAGGACTCGGCCCTCGGTCGCTTCTTGGTTACTTCATTGTGGACTCCTCAGTAACTCGTCAGAGCGATCGGCTTTGCGGATTAACTTTCTCGATCGCGTACTCCCGCGTACGCGGCAGGTTGCCGAAAGGTTGAGGCGAATTGGCTGCTTATCGGGAGGATCTTTACTGAGTTAGCGCAGCGTTGCTTTCCCTACGTTGACGGTGCCGTCGTGGCGCAAGCGGACGACATTGACGGTTCCGGTATATTCCGGCGCGCCGGAGTAGTGTGCAGCAATCTTACCGTCGCCAACGGGAGTTGCCTGGTTCCAGTGCCCGAGCGCAACATAGTCGGCTCGCGTGGCGGCCAACTCTTCGGGATGAATGAGCCAGGAGCCGATCAACCGGTTTGGATCACGTTCTTGATCGACATAGTGGCCGTGCGCAGCGGCCAGTTGCCAACGTGTGCTGCGTGGATGAGGATTGGCGAGGGGCGACATGTCGGTATAATCGAGGTGAGCATGCCCCCAGATTTCCAATTCGCAGTCTTCGAACATCACCGCTTTGTCGACGTTCAAACCGAGTATGCTGACGTTCGGGATCAACGCCAAGTCTGCGCGGCGGTAAACAGAGTCGGGAGTCAGCGGATCATGATTGCCCGGCAGTATCACCACTCGTTTGCTATAATCGCGTAGCATTTCAGCGGCGCGTTCCAATAGGTCAAGAGGCTGGCGGTGGTTGTCGAACGAATCACCCGCGAGCACCAACACGTCGGCATTGACTGCCGACGCCGTAGTCAAAACCTTCGGAAGGACCGCCAATCGATCCTGGTCGCTGAAGCTATCATCGGTACCCAGGTGGAGGTCGGAACTGTGAACGATAACGACTTCCGAGCGCGTGGCCATATTCGTCACTATCCCCGAAGCTTAGTCCAGAAACGTTAACAAAGTTCCTGAACAAATTAAAGCTGCCGGCGCGAGGGAGATCGGTAAGGCGGTAGGGTAAAGTTGGCGAGAAACTTTGGAAACAGGTGCGAAGCAGTGAATTGACTCTCGGGATCAATCTTTTGACCAAGGCGGGGAGGGTCGCCTTGTCCAAGAGAAGTTGAACCGAAGGGTCTACTTCTTCTCTTCTTTCTTTTCTTTTTCGGCTTTGGTCTTGGTGGATTTTGCCGACGTCTTTTCGCCTTTGGCCTTAGCGCTCTTCGCGGACTTTTCAGTCTTTGCTTTGTCGTCCTTCATCGCCTCGCCCGCATACGCCGCTGAAGCCAAGAACAGGGACGCAACTAAGATACCCAAGAAACGTTTCATTGACTGTCCTCCTCGTGGTTAACAGAGTTGTTATGCCTAAACGAATACGACCCGTGGTATCGCCCCTCCAATCGGTACGATGGATCGAATTCGTTCTGTTTGACGCGTGACTGCAACGTTTCATTCACGCAGGTTGCGGTTTATAGCTGAAACGGTAAAAATCCACAAGGACAGAAATATCGCGAAAATTTACGTAAGTTGTGGACAAAGAAGGGGGTAGGCAATGGCTGAGGGCTTGTCAATCGCCAAGGGAAAACAGGTGGATGCCATACTGCCGAGCATGGCCAACCGCCACGGGCTTATTGCCGGAGCAACGGGAACTGGAAAGACCGTCACTTCACGGGTAATTGCCGAGAGTTTCAGCCGGATCGGCGTGCCCGTCTTCATGGCGGATATAAAGGGCGACCTGTCCGGTCTGGCCCGGTCCGGCGAGGAGAATTCGAAGATCTCCGAACGGGTGAAAACCCTGGCGCTTAAAGATTTTAAGTTCGACGGCTACCCGGTCGTCTTCTGGGACCTCTTCGGGCAACAAGGCCATCCGGTACGCACCACGATCTCCGAGATGGGTCCGCTACTCATGGCAAGACTGCTGAACCTCAACGAGGTTCAGAGCGGCGTCCTCAGCATCGTCTTCAAGATCGCCGACGATAACGGAATGCTGCTGCTCGATCTCAAGGATCTGCGTGCGATGCTCCAGTATGTAGGTGACAACGCCGCGCAGTTCAAAACCAAGTACGGCAACATCTCGACAGCGAGCATCGGCGCAATTCAACGCGGTCTCCTCGCGTTACAAGAGCAGGGCGGCGACCAGTTTTTCGGCGAACCGGCGCTCGATCTCGAAGATATGATGCAGACCGATAGTCAGGGACGGGGCGTGATCAACATTTTGGTCGCCGACAAGCTAATCCATGCGCCGAAGCTCTACGCGACATTTTTACTCTGGCTCCTTTCGGAACTATTTGAACGACTGCCGGAGGTGGGCGATCCCGACAAGCCTAAGTTGGTGTTCTTTTTTGATGAAGCGCATCTCCTGTTCGACGATGCGCCGAAGGCGTTGTTGGAGAAGATCGAGCAGGTGGTTCGGTTGATCCGCTCGAAAGGGGTTGGTGTTTACTTCTGCACGCAAAATCCGCTGGACGTGCCGGAAACGGTACTCGGGCAGCTCGGCAATCGGGTACAGCATGCGTTGCGCGCCTTTACACCGAGAGACCAGAAGGCGGTTAAGGCAGCGGCGACAACCTTCCGCCAAAACAAGGACCTCGACGTGGAAGTTGTCATCACCCAACTGGGCGTTGGTGAAGCGCTGGTTTCTTTTCTCAACGAAAAAGGAGAGCCCAATGTGGTGGACCGTGCCCTAATTTATCCGCCGCAGAGTCAATTGCCGCCGCTGGGCGAGGCCGAACGCGGGCAAATTTACAAACAGTCGACGCTGTACGGCCACTACGAAAAGGTCCTGGATCGGGAATCTGCCTACGAAATGCTCAAGGAGCGCGCACCCGAGGCTGATTCTGCGCAGGTACCAACCGGCGACTGGCAGTCAGAAGCAGGCAAATTAATTGGGGCGATGGGAAAGAGCGCGGCGCACGCGATCGGGAGCCAAGTGGGGAGAGAGATTATTCGCGGCGTGTTAGGGTCGATCTTCGGCTCGACTACGAAAAGAAGACGATAAATACGATTCACCCTCCATCCGTTAATTCTTTGCGATCTTTTTTGAGGTCAAAAGCCGTCAAGGCCGTTCGGTCGGCAACGGCTGGTAAACCGTATCCCTGCGAATCGCAAAGACCGGCAGGATCGCTTGGTGTGCGGGAATGACTCCTTTATGCGAGTCGACCGCTTGCCATTCTCGATCTTCAATCCGTAGCACAGATAGGTCGGCTGGACCGCCGATTCGGAGCGTGCCTAACTCATGTGCGCGGCCAAGAAGGCCGGCGGCATTGATAGTCGCAAGCTCGATCACCTGAAACAACGAAAACCCAAGAGCCATCAGCTTCGCCATGGTCGTCGGCAAGTCATAAACCGGACCGGCACGGTTTCCCCGGTGGCCGTCGGTAGAGACGCCATCCGGCAGGAGTCCTTGATCGAGGACTTTGCGCGCCACATCGAAGTTCAAATTATGCAGGCCATGGCCGACATCCATCAACACGCCGGAGTCCTTTGCGTCGCGCACCTGTGGCCAGAGTTTGTCGTTACCGTCGAGCAGGCCGCCGGGATGAACGGTGAACATGTGGGTCACGATGTCGCCTGCGCGCAGATACTTGAGGACGTCGCCGACGTGCACCGGCGCAGTGTCCTTGGTCCAGCTCTCGCCAATGTGGACGAGCAGCGGCAGCTTCAGCAGGTCGCCGAGCTTGCGCGCTCGTTCGAGCGGCTTCAAGCCTTGTGCGCCTAAAGCGCCGCCGGTGGCCATGATCTTGATACCGACGATGATATCGCGATTGGCTTCGACCGCCTGTTCGATCTTGGCTTCGTCGATCAAGCGCGGATCGGCGAGGATACTGTAGCCGGGGCCGGTAACGCCGCCGAGCGTGGAGAGATTGATGTAATTCAACACGCGCGTCTTGGCGTTGGCGGTCACGTAATTGCGAAATACGTTTAGCAGCGTGTGTCCCGCGCTGCCGGCGTCCACGACGGTTGTGACTCCCGAGCCGACGCCGAAAATATCCGGATCGACGCCAAAGGCGCCAAGCCCTTTCATTAAATGCAGGTGAACGTCGATTAACCCAGGCGTGACGACGTCGCCTTTCACGTCGATGATTGTCGCGCCGTCAGGTTCGAGGTCTGACGCGATCGCCGCGATTTTCCCGTCGCGTACTCGGATGTCGAAAACCCCATCTCTCCTACTGGCAGGATCGATCAGCCGGCCGCCTTTCAGAATGAAATCGAAAAAACGCTTGTGCATGACCAACTCTTTTGCAGATCCGTGCGGCTTGCAGCAAAGCTTTCGTGATACGGGAACGTCCACGATCACGAACACCTTCAAGCCTTACGTCGTATAATACGCGTTTTCTTTGATGTAGCCTTCGGTCAAGTCACATCCCCAAACACGCGAGGACGCCTTGCCGGTGCCGAGATTGACCGAGATCGCGACTTCGGCTTGACTGAGGTATTGTCGCAGCGCTTCGAGATCACACTGGACTGGCGAGCCTTTCCTAAAAACAATCGTCTCACCGAAGCGGATCGTGACCTTGGCCGGATTGATGGCAGTATCGAAAGTCTTTCCGATCGCCATGATCACTCGACCCCAGTTGGGGTCGCACCCATACACGGCGGTCTTGACCAACGGCGAGTTGACGACCGATTTGGCAACGCGCTTGGCTTGCGCGCTGCTCTTCGCACCGGTCACGTCAACGATCATGAGTTTGGTCGCCCCTTCGCCGTTGCGGGCAATCTCGCGCGTCAGAAATTCACAAACGTGCGATAGGGCGTCTTCAAAATGGCGCAGGTTGACTTTGCCAGCCAGCCCGTTCGCCATCAATACCACGGTATCACTCGTGCTCGTATCGGTATCGATGCTCATGCAATTGAAGGTTCGGTCGACGACACGGCGAAGCATGGGGCGAAGCGCTGCTTTCGGCAAGTCCGCGTCGGTCATCAAATACACCAGCATGGTTGCCATGTTGGGTTCGATCATACCCGCGCCCTTGGCGATACCGGCGATCACCGCCGGGCCGACCTTGCAAAAAATGTACTTTGGATACGTATCCGTGGTCATGATCGCTTCAGCCGCGAGTTTCAGATTATCCGGCTTGAGCTCTTCGCGGATTCCTTTTAGGCCATCGCGTATCTTTTCCATCGGTAACGGCCGGCCGATGACCCCGGTAGAAAACGGCAGGACGTCATAAGGGCTTATGCCGAGCTCTTTACCGACTATTTGACAGGTTTCAATCGCGTTGGCGATGCCCTGCTTGCCCATCGCCACATTGGCGTTCTTGCTGTTGATGACCAGCGCCTGGGCGAAGCCGTTCGCGATATGCTTCTTCCCGATGATGACCGGGGCGCCGGGAAAACGATTGCGGGTAAACACCGCCGCTGCCCGCGCCCGCACGGAGGAATAAATGACGGTCAAATCGAGCGTGTGGTCCTTGATCCCGACGTTCTTAGCCAAGGACAAAAAGCCTTGAGGGTGCTGCGAATCCATATGCTCGACGTGCTGCATACTGCGCATGTGCTCCTCATCCATTCTTGATCGGCTCAAACATTAGCATGAGAGATTGAGCAAACGAAAACGAACCTTGGACGTTTCATCAAGAGCATGGGGCGTTATCGTGGGGCATTCGTAGAATTATCGGAGTGGCGGTGTTTAGGAAACCACGCCATCGCAACATCATCGACAAAATGACCGTCGGGCAGCCGCACTCGATTTTTCATTCGTCCTTCTTCGACAAAGCCGAGCTTTGAATAGAGGCGGATCGCAGGCGCGTTCGTTGCGCGGACCAGCAGTTCGATCTTTTCTACGCGCGCTTCGCGCTTCGCCCAATCCATCAAATTAATCATGAGCGCAGTGCCAACACCCTGGCGAGTGAAATTTGGATGCACAACGATCGTGAGTCTGAAAACATGAGAAATAGCTTCCAGTGTCAACGGATCTAACAAAGCATGACCAACTATCTCCCCGTCCCTTTCCGCTACGATGTACCGGCCGATCTTACCAAGCTCGACGATCTTCTGTTCGAAAGCTTCAAGCTTGAGCTCATGGGAGCGAGAAACGAGTAAGCCTGGTCTTGCCGCGGTCTCCTTTTCGGCGGCTACCAGGATTGGCGCGTCTTCAGTGCGCGCTTCGCGGATCGACACGCTTGGTTTTTTCATTTTACGCGACATCGGACCCGAGTGAATTCATTTGGCATCGAATTTATTTGACGCTTTAGCAAACAGAGTCTTTTATGCTGAACAGCAGATAAGTGGCAGCTCATGAATCCATTCGTGACGCGGTTTCATCCGTTAGCGTTTTAATAGATGCAATGCCCCGGTCAGTTCCGTAACGGCTTCTCCCTGCCATTCTCTGGCTTCACGATGCAGTTCACGAGTGATGTTCTGGGCGGAGTTTCGAATCAGCAATGGATGCAGACCGACTTTGGCAGCCGCGGCAAGCTCGTAGTTTTCC
>DATBMR010000312.1:0-3294 GCA_036554745.1 Binatia bacterium | reverse complement strand
CTTGGTCAATTACGAGAGCGGTCGCCGGCCCAATCCGGAAATGATCCTGTGCTGCCACGAAGAGATCGCCGTTGCGGTGGCGCACGGCTATGCCAAGGCGACCGGCAAGATCATGCCGGCGATCGTTCATAACGTTGTCGGCCTCCAACATGCCTCCATGGCCATCTACAACGCCTGGTGCGACCACACGCCAGTAATGGTCATGGGTGGAACGGGGCCGATGAACTCGAGCAAGCGCCGTCCCTGGATTGACTGGATTCACACCGCACAGGTGCAGGGCAATCTGGTCCGCGACTTCGTCAAGTGGGACGACCAGCCGGTGGGCGTCGAAGCGTTTCCCTCCTCGATCATGCGCGGCTATCGCATTGCCATGAGCGATCCCGGTGGGCCGGTCTATCTCTGCTTCGACGTGACCGATCAGGAAGCCCCGATCGAAAAGGAAATACCGCTGCCCGATCCGAACCGTTTTCGCCCGGCGGCGCCGCTGCAGGCGGACTACGACACGATCAAAGAAGCGGCGCAGTTATTGGCGACAGCGCAAAACCCGGTGATCCTGGCGGACTACGTCGGGCGGAACAACGACGCCGTGATGAGCCTGGTAGCGCTGGCCGACCTGCTGTCGATTCCGGTGATCGATCTCGGCGCGCGCTTGAATTTTCCCAACACTCATTCTTTGAATCTCACCGGTAGAAATCGTGAATTGATCGCCAACGCCGATGTCATCATGGGACTGGACATGACCGATCTTTACGGCGCGCTGGTGCGCTCGGATCCCAACACGCACGCGAACGTTCTCTCGACCAAACCCGGCTGCAAAGTGATCAACGTCACGCTCAAGGATATCGTCGTGCGCAGCTGGACCAGCGACTTTCAGGAACTGGCGCCGGTGGATCTGCCGATCGTTGCCAACACCAAGGTGTTTCTCCCCGCGCTCGCTGAAGAAATCAAAAAGCAGGGGAAGTTCTCCAAGAGCGTGATCGAGGAGCGGCGCAAAGCGCTGGCGGCACAGCACGAGGAAGTTCACGCGCGCTGGCAAGCGGATCTCAAAAAACGTTGGGACGAGCGGCCGATCGCGCCGCCGCGTCTCGCGTGGGAAGTTTGGGAGGCGTTGAAAAAAGAAGACTGGCTCCTGGTCGCCGGCGCATTTCGCGGCTGGCCAAGCCGGCTGTGGACTTGGGACAAACCGGGACTATTTCTCGGCGGCTATGGGGGCGGTGGGTTGGGCTACGGTCCGGCCGCGTCTGTCGGCGCCTCTCTGCCCTATCGCGGGACCGGCAAGATCTGCGTCAACCTGCAACGCGACGGCGAGATGCTGTACACGCCGAGTGCCCTGTGGACTGCCGCCCACACCGGCGTGCCTCTGTTGACGGTGATGACCAATAATCGGGTTTATTACAACGACGTGGAGCATCAGGAAAAAGTTGCGATCCACCGCGGCCGCCCGGTGGAGAATAAGCTCATCGGCATGGAAATGGCCAAGCCGCCAGTCGATTTTGCCAATCTGGCGCGCACCTTCAGTGTTCACGGCGAGGGGCCCATTACCGAGCCCGAGCAGATCCGTCCCGCAGTGGAGCGCGCGATCAAAGTCATCAAGGAGGAAAAGCGCCCCGCTTTGGTGGATGTGTATATGCAGATGGTGTGATGCAAGTGGGTCCGGTGGTTACAGCCGTTCCAATCGTATCAGTCGTGCTGAGCTGGAGGGTTTTATGGCTCGACATAAGTCGCGCATCCTGACCTTGTTGGCAGCGATCTTCTGGTTAGCCGGAGCGCAAGTGGGTGGCGCTCAAACCAAACCTCTCAAAAAGATTCGCGTCGGCGTGCCTTCGGTGAGTATGGGTAACATCATCATTTTCATCACCAAGGAAGGCAAGCTTTTCGAGAAATACGGCCTCGACGCCGAGATTATCACGATGAACGGTTCGGGAATCGCGTCCAAGGCGCTGATCAGCGGCAACATCGAGATCTCTCCCATCGCGACGCCTACCGTAATCAACGCCAACCTGGCGGGGTCGGATATGGCGATCCTCGCTCACACGATGCCCGGCGTGATTCATGCGTTGATGGTGAAGCCGGAGATCAAGCGCGTAGAGGACTTGAAAGGCAAAAAGATCGCGGTCTCGACATTGGGCTCACTGACCGACTTTCTCGTCCGTTACATTGCCCGGCAGAAGGGACTCAATCCCGACCGCGACGTCACCCTGATTACCACTGGAGGCGATGCGGAGCGCATCGTGGCGCTGAAAAGCGGCGTGGTCGATGGCGCCGCCATGTCGCATCCTGGCTATGGCAGAGCCCAGCGCATGGGCTTCTCGATGCTTTGGGACTCCGCCAAGGAGGTCAACTATCCCTGGATGGAGATTACGACTCGCAAAGCCACGGTGAAGAGCGACCGCGAAACGATCATGAATTACATGAAGGCGCATCTCGAAGGCATCGCTCTGTTCAAGAGAGATCGCGAGTTCGGCAAGCGGGTGATGAAGAAGGTTCTCCGGCTCGACGATGAGGAACTGCTGAACGAATCCTATGGGATATTCTCCCAGGCGTTCATCGCAGCGCCATATCCCAATCTTCCGGGAATGAAAACGAGTTACGAATATGTCGCCACAACGCGTCCGGATGTGTGGAAGCACAAGCCGGAAGAGTTCGCCGATTCAAGCTTCGTAGCAGAGTTGGACAAGAGCGGTTTTATCAAGTCATTATACGCGAAGTAAGAGCGCCTGCTCTCAAGGCGAAGAGACCCCCCGAAAGAACCCCTTCCGGATAAGATGCAAAAAGTGCAGGAGGAGAGCGTTCCTCTCGGCGTCAATCAGAACCGAGCTCGCGAGAAACTCCGCATTCCTCACCAATAAAGCTATCCAATTCGTGTAACGGAATTGCTAAGGGTTGGGGCGAAACGGGAGATCGCCGGTTTTACTTCTTGCCTGACTTCTTCGCTGCCCAGTAAGCCTTCAATTTGGCCGACAACTTCGCCCTGGCCGCGGGACTCATTTTCTTCTTGGCTTTCGAGGCGCGCTTGCTTGAAGTAGTCGCGGATCTAGTACCGCGAAGCTTTGCCCATCTTGCCTTTTGAGCAGCGGCAATCTTCCTTCTTGCGGCAGCGCTTATGGTTCGCCTACCGTTTGACGCTGCTCCCGATCTGACTGGCGCACCGAGGATGCGGTCGAGCTCTTTGTTGAGGTCGTCTATTTGTTGTTTGATCGCCGCGGCGCGTCGAAGTTGGTTAACCGTAAGGTCGTGTAAGTCCATGGGGTCAGTTCATAGCATTCAAAGCAGGCACAAATCAAGCACCAAGTA
>DATBMR010000281.1:0-17253 GCA_036554745.1 Binatia bacterium | reverse complement strand
GAAGTGATCCGCGAGCTGTTTTGAAAGTAGCAGAATTCTTGCCGCGCCTCGCGCTCGCTTTTGGCGTCGCTGTATGCGATCGGCAGCGGCGGGCCGTGATAGCCCGCCGCCGTGCCAAGGGCGCCGGCAGCGATGGATGATTGACCTAACCGGCCGACGAATGCCTGATCGGGCGTAGCCCGCGCCCGCCCTCCGGCGGCAGATTAGACATATCCGGTTTGGCCAACTCTTTGTATTTCCCTTTTCCATTCCATTTCTGGCGACGATCGCGATTGGGGTCGTGCCGACTCGAAATCTCTTTTGCTAACCTTGAGGTTCTATCACTCAATGGATGAATTCTGGCCGGAAAAGAACAAATTGGCCGTACTGATTGAGGCAAAATAACTATTCAGCGGTTGGCCGACAAGTAATCAGCCACGCATAGCCGAGCGGATTAGTTCTAAATTCGCCAGGATCATGCAATTCGTTCCAAGCCACCCATATAAGGCCGTAGCGCCTCCGGGACCACTACGCTGCCGTCCTCTTGCTGATAATTTTCCAGAACGGCGACCAGGGTTCGACCGACCGCTAAGCCGGAGCCATTCAGTGTGTGCACAAAAATCGGCCGCCCCTTGTTGTCCTTGCGGTAACGGATATTGGCACGGCGCGCCTGGAAGTCTTCGCAGTTCGAGCAGGAGCTAATCTCCCGGTAGGTGTTTTGCCCCGGCAACCAGATTTCGAGATCGTAGGTTTTTGCCGCGCCAAAGCCCATGTCGCCCGTGCAGAGCTCGACGACCCGGTATGGAAGTCTTAGTCGCTGCAAGACTGCCTCGGCATTCTGCACCATGCTCTCCAGTTCGTCGTAGGAATCTTCCGGTTCAGTGAACTTAACCATCTCGACCTTGTTGAACTGATGCTGGCGGATTAGGCCCCGTACGTCCTTGCCGTACGATCCGGCTTCGCTGCGAAAGCAGGGCGTGTAGGCAACGTATTTGATCGGTAAATCCTGCCGTTCGATGATCTCGCCACGGTGCAAATTGGTCAATGGAACTTCCGCAGTCGGAATAAGAAAATAATCCCCCGGAGCCAAATGAAACAAATCCTCTTCGAATTTCGGCAGCTGCCCGGTACCGACTAACGCCGCGCGATTGACCAATGCCGGCGGCAGTATTTCTCTGTAGCCATGTTCGCGCGTGTGCAAATCCAACATGAAGTTGATCAAAGCGCGCTCGAGCCTGGCGCCGGCGTCACGATAAACCGCGAACCGCGCGCCAGCGATCTTTGCCGCGCGCTCGAAGTCGAGGATACCGAGCTCCTCGCCGATGTCCCAGTGGTTTTTTGGCGCAAAAGCAAACTTTGACGGCTCACCCCAGCGGCGCATCTCCAGGTTTTCCGTCTCGTTGTTGCCAACCTTGACGCTCGGATGCGGAAGATTGGGTAAAGTCAGAATGAAGTGCTCGAAGCGCGCCTCGCATTCCTTGAGGGGACCTTCGGCGCTCCGGATCGCTTCGCTCACCTCTTCGCCTTCTCGCATGAGCGCGCTGGCATCGGCGCCGCTTTTCCTGAGTTTGCCGATGGCGCCTGATAGTTGATTCTTCTTTTCCTTCAGCCGCTCAACGTTCGCCAACGCCTCGCGGCGTTCGCGGTCGAGCCTGACGAATTCATCCCAATCGATTAGCGTGCCACGGGTGGCCATGCGCGCCTTTACTTCATCTAGTTTTTCCCGCAATAACTTTACATCCAGCATCTTCTTGCCTTACGAAAGCTCAAATGCATTCTCGATGTGCTCGACCACTGGGTCGCGGCCGATCCAGGAAACCCCGACCACGTCAAACCGCGCGTCGCGCTGATGCAAGCCCTTGGCGCTCATAAAGAACTGTGCAGCCTGGATCATCTTTCGCTGCTTTCTAATTTCTACGGCCTCCAGCGGGGTGCCAAAACCCTGGCCCGTGCGCGTCTTTACTTCGACGAAGACGATGACCCGACGGTCCAAAACGATCAAGTCCAACTCGCCGGCCGCGCAACGGTAGTTGCGCTCAACCAGCTTATAGCCCTTGCTCTTCAGGTATTGTTCGGCAATCCGCTCGCCCTGCTGGCCTAACAGCAGTTTGCCGTCGTGCGGTCCCATCAGTCAAACAGCGGACCGATCGACCTCGGCAGCGGTAAGACATCACGCACCGGTTTGAAACTCCGGCGATGAACCGGCGAGGGGCCGAAGCGTCGCAGCGCTGCGAAATGTGCCGCGCAGCTATAACCCTTATGGGCGGCGAAGCCATACTCGGGATAGCGTCGATCCAACTGGATCATGAGTTCATCCCGCGCGACTTTCGCAATGATCGACGCGGCGGCGATCGAGAGACATAGCTGGTCGCCCTTGATGATCGTTCTCTGGTAGGTCGACTGGCCGCTGGGAAACTTACCGGCACGAAACAGAGTCAGCGGGATCGACTGATTGCCGTCGATCAACAAACAGTCGGCTTTCGACGTAAGAGAAGCGAGGGCTTTCACCATCGCAAGAAGGCTTGCGTCGTGTATATTGAGGCGATCAATCTCCTTAACTCCTACGACTCCGACGGCGCAGGTTTCGGCGTTCTGGCGAATAAGCGCCGCCATTTTCTCGCGCTGCTTGCCTGTGAGCAGCTTGGAGTCTTTGATGTCAACGTGCATGAAACCGCGAGGCAAAACAACCGCAGCGGCAACCACCGGTCCCGCCAACGGGCCGCGGCCTACTTCATCCAAGCCAGCAACGCACTTGTAACCACGCTCGTAAGCTTCTTGCTCGAAGCCGCGAAATCGATCAAGCGTGACACCGTTCAGCGCCAACTGGCGGCCTCCCATGGTTTTCCATTCTTAGCCAAATGCGGTCATAACTGCAAATAAATTAACCGCTTCCGACCTATGTGTGCGCGATGACGGATTGGCATTATGGCGACCGTATGTTAAAAATTTCCACATGAAATTAACCGCTGAAGATGTTAAACGCATTGCCTTTCTTGCCCGGCTTCGATTAACACCTGACGAGCAGGCGGAGCTAACCGAAGACCTCCATCAGATCCTCACCTACATGGACAAGCTTAGAGAAGTGGATACTTCCGGCACCGAACCTTTTGCGCATCACAATGGGTCATGTGACTTACGGGAAGACAGAGTTACAAATCAGCCGAAACCTGAAATGCTTTTAGCCCAAGCGCCCGATCGGGACGACAGCTTTTTCAAGGTTCCCAAGATCATCGAATGAATCTCGCTGCTCTTACGGTCCACGAAGCCGGCGACAAGCTACGGCGCCGTGAGATCACATCCGTGGAATTAACAGACGCTGTCTTTCAGCGCATCGCCGGAACCGATGAGCAGATTCATGCTTATCTGACGTTTGATCGCGATGCCGCGCTCAATCAGGCTCGCCGTGCCGACGCGCGCCTGCGGGCCCAACAGAACGACTCGCCACTACTGGGCATCCCGATTGCGCTAAAGGATAACTTTCTTACCGAGGGCCTGCGCACGACAGCTGCGTCTGGAATGCTAGGCAAGTTCATACCACCCTATGACGCCACGGTCGTGCAAAGACTCCGGGTCGCCGGCGCAGTGATTCTGGGAAAGACCAATCTTGACGAATTCGCCATGGGGTCTTCGGTGGAGAACTCAGCGTTCTTTCCAACGCGCAATCCGTGGAACTTGGAACGCATCCCCGGGGGCTCCTCGGGCGGTTCGGCCGCAGCTGTTGCCGCCGACCAATGCCTGGCCGCTCTCGGCACCGACACCGGCGGATCGATTCGCCAACCAGCGGCTTGCTGTGGCATTGTCGGCTTAAAGCCTACCTACGGCCGGGTGAGCCGGTACGGCATTATCGCGTTCGCGTCATCCATGGACCAGGTCGGACCGTTGACCAAGGACGTTCGCGACGCTGCGCTGCTGCTCGAGTCCATCGCCGGCTACGATCCTGCCGATTCGACTTCGTCGAAGCGCACCGTGCCGAATTACACTGACGCCTTGAACCGACAGCTCGAACGTATTCGTGTCGGCGTTCCGAAAGAGTACTTCGTTGAAGGAATGCAGCCGGAAGTGGAGAAGGCTGTGCGTGCTGCCGTCGGCGAGCTGGAAAAACACGGCGCGAGCATCCATGAGATTTCCCTGCCGCACACGCGCTATGCTGTCGCCGTGTACTATATCGTCGCAACCGCCGAGGCGAGCTCAAACCTGGCGCGCTACGATGGCATGCGCTATGGCCATCGAGCCGATGCCGAGGATCTGAGCGACACCTACATGCTCACCCGTGACGAAGGTTTCGGCGCCGAGGTCAAACGACGCATCATGCTCGGCACCTATGTTTTGTCGGCCGGCTACTACGATGCCTATTACCTCAAAGCCCAACGAGTGCGCAGTTTGATCCGGCAAGATTTCGACGCAGCGCTTAAGCATTGCGACGTGATCGTCACACCGACTACACCTACAACGGCGTTTAAAATCGGCGAAAAGACCCGAGATCCGTTGGAGATGTATCTCTCCGACATCTACACCATCTCAGTCAACCTCGCAGGGCTTCCGGCGCTGTCGCTACCGTGCGGGTTTGATGCCGAAGGTATGCCGATCGGCATGCAGATCATCGGCAAGGACTTTGACGAATCCACGATCCTCCAGGTCGCTCATCGCTATGAGCAGGCGACTGATTGGCACAACAAAAGGCCAACAATGTGATGCAGAATGCAGGTTACCGATTGCAGAAGCCAAATTGGATGGCTCGCCAAACGCTCGTGACCACATTTTCCCCTTCTGCCTAAAACGGAGCGTTCTATGAAGTACGAGTCGGTCATCGGTCTGGAAGTCCACGCCCAACTGCTCACGGAGTCAAAGGTTTTTTGCGGCTGTTCGACGAAGTTCGGCGGCGCGCCGAATCATAATGTTTGTCCGGTTTGCGCCGGTTTTCCCGGTGTGCTGCCGGTCGTGAACAAGCGCGCGATCGAGTTTGCCATCAAAGCCGGCCTAGCGACCCACTGCGAAATTGCGCGGTCGAGTGTGCTCGCGCGCAAAAACTATTTTTATCCGGACTTACCTAAAGGGTACCAAATCAGCCAATATGAAAATCCGGTTGGTGCCCGTGGGTTTGTTGATATCGAACTCGACGGCGTAACGAAGCGAGTGCGACTGACACGCATCCACTTGGAAGAAGACGCAGGGAAAACTATTCATGACGCGCACGGTGACTCGAGCTTGGTCGATCTCAACCGGGCCGGCGTGCCTCTGCTGGAAATCGTAAGCGAGCCGGACATGAGCTCCCGTCAGGAAGCCAATGCCTATCTACGAAATCTCAGAGCGATCCTCCAATATTTGGCCATCTGTGACGGCAATATGGAGGAAGGCAGCTTTCGCTGCGACGCCAATGTGTCGGTACGGCCCGAAGGCAGCAAAGCATTGGGAACCAAGATTGAAATAAAAAACCTCAACTCGTTTCGCGCAGTCGAAAGAGCGCTAGAATTTGAAATCGAGAGGCAAACCGATGTGCTCGCCGGCGGCGGCAAGCTCATCCAGGAAACTCGTCTATGGGATGAGCAACGCGCAGAAACTCGCTCGATGCGCTCAAAGGAATCGGCGCACGATTACCGCTATTTTCCCGATCCGGATTTGTTGCCGCTGGTGATCGCTGACGCATGGATCGAAGAAATCCGCGCTACGTTGCCCGAGCTTCCCGCACGGCGCAAGCGGCGCTTCATTTCGGAGTATGGTCTGCCGACGTATGACGCTGAATTGCTCACCAGTCGAAAGGACATTGCAGATTATTTTGAAGCAGCGGTGAAAATTCACGCCAACCCGAAAGCGCTCAGTAACTGGATTGTCGGCGATCTGTTCCGCGTCTTAAAAGAGCGCCGCCTGGATGAGCAGCTGTCGATCTCGGCCTGGCCGGTATCGCCCGCGCGCTTGGCGGAAATGGTGCAGCTGATCGATCAAGGAAAGATTAGCGGCAAAATTGCCAAGGCGATTTTTGAAGAGATGTTGGATTCGAGCAATACGCCCGAGCAAATCGTTAGCGATAAAGGTCTCGAACAGGTGTCGGATTTGTCCAGCATCGAGGCGGCGATTGATCTCGTGCTTGCGAGCAGTACCAAACAAATTGCACAATATCGCGCTGGGAATGAAAAGGTTTTCGGCTTTCTGGTCGGCCAAGTCATGAAGGCAACTCACGGTAGGGCCAACCCGCAGCGGGTCAACGAAGTGTTGCGCGAGAAACTGAAAACCGATGCGTGATCTGCGGGACTCACCGGCAGATACCATAGAGCGGGGCCAATCAGACAGTCACAGACACCGGAGCTCTGGACACTTTTAAGGAACGGACGAACGCGCAACCGGGCGGAATGCCTGAGGCAGATTGATCACAATACCGTTCATGCCTTCTCGTTTGAAATTTCGCAGCTGGCGTTCCGCCTCTTCGCGTGCGGCAAAATTGCCTAGCCGTACACGCAGCGCTCCAGTTGTCCCCGCTTCGGTGATAGAAACGGCGTAACCGCGCCGCTCCATCTTTTCCGCCCAGAGCGTAGCCTTGTCTTTGTCGCTGAAGGCGATCTGAATAATAAACCCTTCCAACGGCCTCGGTATCGGCTGCGCCAGCGGTTTTTTCACGACCCCCTCCGGTTGTTCGGGCTTCTTCAGCAGGGCGAGTTGCTCGATCGCCGGTTTTCCAGCAGCGTTGTCCGGAAGGGACGGTGCGGGTGCCGCCGATCCACGGTCACTTGCCAAGGCCGGTTGCTTTTCTGCGACACCGGCTGAGAGTGATGCTGCGTTACTAGGAGCAGCTAGGCTCGGGCGAGTTGAAGGTTCCGCAAGGGCGTTGTCTTTAGTGTCATCCGCCGCCGGTGTCACCACCGCCTGCGGCGCTGCTCTTACGCTCTGCTCGGATGCTAGCCTCGGCGTTGTCGCTGATGCGGTCGGCACAGGCGGGTGGGCGTTCTCGATTTCCGTCGCTTGTTCTGGCGCTGATGCGACCGGCTTGGTTTCCGAGGTTTTCACGACAGACTCTGGTGGCACGGTGGTTGACGCAATATCCGATGCATACGGAGGAGATTCTTTGTCTTTCAACTGCAGCCTCGGCATCGCGACCGGTTCGCTGGCTCTGGGTGAACTCCCCGTTGGCAGCGGTGCCGGCGCAGGTTTTCCCTCTATCCCCGACTTTAGATCTCCCACTTTCGACGCGGTTGAACTTGACCGAGCAACTGTCTTCTCGCCACCAGCAGACGATGACACAGGTGTTTTTTGCGGTGCGGCCGGCGCCGTGTCGGTCTTCAGCGGTTTGTCTTCCAACATCGGCGTGTTTGAACGTTGGGACGTAACAACCATGGACGAAGGTTGTGACGCTTTCGTAGTCGGTTCCGCCTCGCGCTTTGTTGTTGCCGGGGCGGTTGCAACTATAGAAGTTTGCCCAGCGCCGCTGTCCGCTATCGTTCCGTCCGTCACATTCTCTAGCGAATTTGGCTGCAGCGCCGGCGCGCTAGTTTCATTTCCATGTAACGCAACAGTTTCCGCTGTGCTACCAGGATTTATTGGCTGCGCTTCTTGATCGCTCGCGCCGTGCGCTTGCGTTGGTTGTGACACTTCCGGCATGTCTTTTTTTGCTGCCGGAGGTTCCTTCTTTTCGGGCGTTCCCGGCACCGCCGTCGCCGCAGCGTCGGCATTGCGCTGAGATCCTGGGGCATCCTTTTTTAAATTTTCAATCTTCGGCTCGATTTTCTTTGTCGCTTCCCGCCGATTTGCGCCCGCCGAAGCCGGTTTCGCTGCTGTCGGAGCCAAATTTGCCTCGCGAATGGCTGGACGGAAATCCGCCTTGATTGCCTTGGGTTGGTAAGAAACGAGTTCAAGCGGTCCGTTGTCTTCTACAGCGAAGATCACCGCGTCGCTCAGCAAATCGTTTTGGTTGAGGCCGTGTCTCAGAAAATCTGCGACCTTTTCCTTTTTGAGATAGATAATCGCCCGCGCCAAGCTGACACGGCTTGCCCCTGCTTCGGCACCTAGGTTGCGCCAGGTTAAGTTGAGCCCGTAGCCTCTTAGCTCCTGATCTTGAAAAATTACGCTGTCGCCGGCCATGATGTTGAGCAATTCCGTCCCGTAACGCGAAAAAAGTTGATGGACCTTGTCGCTATGCTCCCCTTTAGTTTCGAAAGATTCAGGGGTTGCAAGCACAACCTCCAAATATCTTTCGTCGGGAGTCTCGGTGGCCGAATGGGTAAAGAAACCGATGCCGCCAACAGATGAGATATTATTGGCAAACTGCAGCGGCGCAGTTTTCGGGTTACGAACGATTCGCTCCGCTAAGCGATCGAGATTTTCCTTATATTTTGTGCCTAGATAACGCGCCTTGGCCGTGCTGTAGTAGGTGGCCGGAGTGGCAATGAAGCTGGTTGGAGAGAGCTTTTTGGCCGATTCTCCATCAACCAACACGCAGCCGCTCCCAAGACAAAGGAATATTATTAAATAAAGGTTAATCCTTCGGCTGATAATCATGCATCGCCCCTTGGCCAGAGTTGGGCTCTGGAAGTTTTCTTGACACATTTAATTGATCGCCTATAATGAAACGGTTTTTTGCGAGCTATACCGAGAATATAAATGCATCCGCTGGTAAACACAATCTTTTTTCTCGCGCAATCACTGTAAATTTTTATGGCCATTGGCGAACTCCTCGTAGAAAAGGGTATCATTAGCCCCGAGCAACTGAATCAGGTTGTTCACCAACAAAAAATCGCCGGCGGACGGCTCGGTGATAACCTCGTCGCGCTCGGCTATATTAGCCGGGAAAATCTCGAAGCAATTCTTCAAGAACCTCCAGCGGTTGCCAAGAGCGCAGCAGCAACCGGTCTTGATACCAATTTTTTGCTGAACTGTCTGTTGCGAACAATGTACATTTCGCAACTGCAAACGATTCCGGAGCTGTCTGAGCAGATGAAGCTCACGCGTCTGGTGGTTGAGGAGCTATTGAATTTCGGTAAGAAGGACGCGCTCGTTGAGATTCGCGGCCCGTCGGAAAAGAACTACAATATCATGCGGTATGCGCTCACCAACGCCGGTCGAGAAAGAGCCAGCGAAGCCCTGCGCCGTTGCGAATATATCGGCCCAATTCCGATCCCATTGGAAACCTACCAGACACAGGTGCAAAAGCAGACAATCACCAACGAAGTCGTTGGTATCGAGAAACTCAAGAAAGCGATGTCTCACCTGGTGCTTTCGGAGGACATTATCCGGCGTCTGGGCCCGGCGGCGAATTCCGGACGAGCTATATTAATCTATGGTTCAGCCGGCAACGGTAAAACCTCGATCGCCGAGGCGCTGATCAGCGCCTTTGAGCAGCCGGTCTACGTGCCGTACGCCATCGAAGCTGATGGCCAAATCATCAAGATCTACGATCCATCGGTCCATGTGACGTTTTCGGCAGGGAATGGCACCGGCGGTGATGCCAACCCGATTTTCCTACCGCACCTCGAACACGATCCGCGCTGGGTGCGCTGCAAACGGCCATATGTCATTTCCGGCGGCGAGTTGACTCTTGAGATGCTCGATCTGGATTTCGATCCGCACTCGAAATACTACGAGGCTCCGCTGCAAATGAAAGCGATCGGCGGTGTTTTTGTCATCGACGACTTCGGCCGGCAGCGGGTGCGCCCGCATGAGCTGTTGAATCGCTGGATATTCCCGCTCGAGCGAAAGGTCGATTATTTGACGCTCCATACCGGCAAAAAGTTTGCTTTATTGTTCGATCAGCTGGTAATATTTGCGACAAACTTTCCCCCCGAGGAGTTGATGGATCCGGCGCAATTACGCCGCGTTCACTACAAGATGAAGATCAACCCACCGACAGCCGATGAATTCAAGGAAATCTTTCAGCGTATCTGCGACTCCTACGGGCTGGAATTTTCCGAAGAAATTTTAGCTTACCTTTTCAATTCATTTTATATCAAACACAAAATTCCTTTTGCCGGCTTTCATCCTAAATTCATCGCTGAGCATGTCATTGCAGCGTCTAATTATCTCGGAACGCAACCGCGCATCACGCGCCAACTGCTCTCGGACGCGCTCGAGAATATGGTGATCGTGCCAAATTCACCCGTCCCGGAGTGAACGCATGGCCAAACCCCTCGCGCTCATCATCCACTCCACGGACGCACCATGGACGGGCATATCAAAGTTGGCGGAAGCCCGTGACTGTTCGGTTCATGTGAGCCGATCGGTGGAGGAGGCGGAGCGAGTTCTCTCAGCCTTTCCCGCAGAACAGCAGAAATTCATCTTTGCCGATCTCGCCGTATGCCGCGGCGCCGAGTGGCATGATTTTGCCGACAAATTGCGTGAAAAAGCCGCTCATCTGGCCTTGATTTGTTATGACCCGCATCACCTGCAGGGTCTCTACGGTCTCTTCGGCCAGACCAGCCACACCAGTGTCGAAAGCAATCATCCCCATGCCGTCAAAGCACCGGTCATGATCGGCGACACCCCGCAGTTCTACGAAGTTTTGAATCTAGCCAATCGTTACGCCATGCACGACATCACCGTTCTCATTACCGGCGAGACCGGGACGGGAAAGGAGGTGATGGCGCAGTACATTCACGCGAGGGGACCGCGCGCGGACAAACCGTTCGTCGGCTGCAACATGACGGCGATACCCGAGACGCTCGTGGAAAGCGAGCTGTTCGGGTACGTGAAGGGCGCCTTCACAGGCGCCGACCGAAACAAGAAAGGGTTTATCGAAGCCGCCGAAGGCGGGACCTTATTTTTGGACGAGATTGGCGACCTGGCGCCGGCGATCCAGCTCAAGCTGCTCCGGTTCCTCGAAACTCGCCAATATTACAGAGTCGGCGAATCATCACCTAAGACCAGCGATGTACGCATCATTGCCGCTACCAATAAGGAGCTTGAAGAAGCCATCCAAGGTAATGGCTTTCGCAAGGATTTGTATTTCCGGTTGAACAGCGCGCGTATTATTCTACCACCGCTCCGCGAGCGGCGGGAAGACATGATTTTGTTGATCGCTAACTTTATCTATCAGGCCTGCAGTCAGTTTCAAAGGCCTCTCAAGAAACTTACCGGCTCGGCCAAGGCGGTGTTCCTCGACTATCCGTGGCCGGGCAATATTCGAGAGCTCAAAAGTGTCATTGAAAGCGCCGTGATGGTTGCGGATGGCGAATACATCACGATCAGCGACCTGCCAATGAACCTGCAGCACTACGCAACCGGTCGCCGCGAGGAAATCGGCACGAAGGCGATTCGCAATATCGAAGAGGGCGAACGCAGCGTCATTGAAGAGGCGCTTCGCCAAACGAACGGAAACAAAGCTAGGGCTGCGGAAGCGCTCGGCATCTCCACTCGTACACTTTACCGCAAGTTGGAAAAATTTGCGTTGGCCAATTAGCACTACTGTGACGATAAATAAAGTGGTCATGGGATTCGCCATGATCGCTCTGCTACAGCCGATTTCACACGCCCGGGCGGCGGGCGCGGCAATAGAGCATGTTGTGTCCGAAACGCACGGCACATCCGTATACGCGGCCGCTGACGAGGCCGCCGCCGTCGTCGGCACCCTGTCCAAGGACGAGAAAGCAACGCCCATCGCGGAAACTCAAAGTGCTGGTGGGATCAAATGGTACCTCATCAAAACCAAGAGCGGCGTCGTTGGCTGGATAAGGCACCGAAACGACGCGCAATCGAAATCCGCGGAAACTTTCTTTCGCTCCCTCCCCACTCAGCGAGTCACTATCCCGGTCGACAGCCGGAAAAGTTTAGCTGCTGCGGCACGAGGGGAAGCGGTGATCATCCCGGTCACGTTGCTGGGCCGGTCGGTCATCGTGCCCGTGACCCTCAATCACTCGGTGAACGCCAATCTGCTGCTTGACACCGGAGCCTCGATAACAATGATCTCGCGCCGGGTGGCAACCGCCCTTGCGCTACCATCTACGGGCGCTGGATTATTTTCGGGGATCGGCGGCACGGTGAGCGCGCCCGTCGCGCGTGTCGAGTCCATTAAGGTAGGCGACGCCGAGGTTAGCGGCATGACCGTTTCGATTCATGACGTTGCACGCTTCCCACAGTTCGAAGGCCTTCTTGGCATGGACTTTTTAGGGCGGTTTCAAATCTCGGTCGACTGGACTAAGCAGCTCCTTGTGCTCACTCGCAAATAGCCCGCTAGTCCCCCTAGTTTCTCAGGAAAACCAAAAAGATACAGCCATTTTTGCACGTACAAATTTGTTCGCGCTGAACAGAATTCGTGGAATGATCTCGCCATTAGCGGACAACATAGCCATAATTCGGTGAAAATGCTCGGCTTTTTTCAAGGGCATCCGTGGCAACCGTTTTGCTAAGTTGCTATCCAGTGTTCCCGCTCCGGCGTTAAGGTTCAGACTAAGGGCAACGAAGCACATGCTTTCCGCTGGAAAACAACAAATGCCAAGCGATGTACCGCCGAGTTCACCTGCCCCCGCAGCCAACACTTTTGGCAAGGTGCTGACTTCGGTGCAAGGGCTGCAACAGCGGCTTGACGATTTCTCGGTCGACGAAGTCAGCCGTGCTCACACAGAAGCTTGTGCGCTGATCCAACGGCTCGATGAACTTCAACATCAACTGACTGCGCTTGCAAAACTCAAAGCGGCCGTTAGCGCTGTGAACACTCGAGTCGCTGCGATACCTGACGAGAACATCGATCTCATTGCCCAGGCTGGATTAGAAAATCATTCACAGTTGCAGGCCGTGATACAGCTGGGGAGAGTGATTCAGATGCGCCGTTCTCTTCGTGACGCGCAGGCGATCACCAATCCAAGTCACGACGTGCAACATCAGCGCTTTCCCGCGCTTGAGCAAATGAACAAGGAAGCGGTAGCGCCGTCGACCTCGCCGGTGGAACTTGACCCTGAGCTGGCGGTAGAAAACCTCACAAAGCCCATCGTGCGCGCTTCTCACGCGACCATGGGGCATAACGAAACCAAGCTTGGAGCCGGCGCCCTCCGGCTTCCGACAACGCCCGGATCTGATGCATCGTCGTCAACAACTCAGGCTGTGTCGCATACCGCGGGAGACGAAATTCGTGCAACATCAACCCAGTCAACAGATACTCGCCGGACGGCAGAAGGGGCCAATAGCACTGTCAACTCAGCTTTTGACCGCCGCCTGCTTAACGATCTGATCGAAACCTATGGAGAGTTTGCCATCGGGGTTACTTCTTCTAAGTCTGGCGATTCTTCGACAATGATCCCTCCCGAACCCCTTCAAGACGTGCCAGTCCCAGTGAAACTGATGTCTGTTGAGACTGAACGGTCGGAACCTGCTTTCGTAAGGCCAACCGAAGCAAAACTCCTCGCACTGCCTGAACCAGAAAAGGAATACGCCGGACGGGCTCGGCCAGTCTCCCCGAAATTGAAAAAGCAAGGTGAAATCGACCAGCAGCTGAAGAACATTATCAAAGACTACGGCGAGTACGATCTCTATTCGCCGCAGAAATCGTTGAACCTCAAGATGGCCGCGCTTGCCGCCTTAGCCTTGCTCGCCTTGGTTCTTGGCGGGCTATATTTCTTCACGGGGTCGCCGCCAGCGCCACCGGCGGCTTTCGAAAACAACCAACCGGCAGGGTTAAAGGAGCCCCTCAGGAGCGTGCGCTAAGCGCCGGGGTAGCGGCCGCCGAGGGAAGCCGCCTAAACGCGACAGACGAACCAGAGAAACGGAGACAATTATGAAGAACGATTTACAGAATCTCACGGAAGACATTTCGCGGCTGTACGAGGATATCACGCAAAAAGCGCAGTCGCTCGGCCAAATTGACAGCATCACACGCCTTTACGATGAGTTGCAAACACAGCTACAAGGAATCTCCAACGAGGAAGTGGAACTGCTGCAGAGCCAAATCAAGTCAACCTTGGAGCAAATGGTAGGCATCAGCAAGAGTCTAGCTGTTATTAAAACTCTCAAAATGACGCTCAACGGTCACGACGACTTCGGCGATTTGACAAAGAAGGGGCCCATCGGCAAAGACAGCCGACGCTCGTTGGAGGATCGTTAGGAAAGGTTTTTCGAACGGACCCAGACTATGCAAGGAAATCTCTCTCAGATCAACTTGACGGATCTTTTGCTGCTCGCTACGAGCGGCAAAAAATCCGGCCTTTTAAAGCTCACCCACGGCAAAGAATCGGTCGAGGTTTTTTTGACGGACGGGAGAATTGTTCATGCGACCTGCCCCATTGGCGAAGGCGAAAAAGCCTTGCTTTATCCGGTAACCTGGGGCGAAGGTAGTTTCAACCTGCAACCGAACGGCACCCCGCCGGCGACGACGGTGCGAAAATCTGCCGACGAGATTCTCGAGGAAGTCAAAACAATGACCCGCGAGTGGGAAATCATCCTCCAGTTGATTCCCAGCGGCAAAACTGTTTTCAGAATCGCCGATCTGGCCGAAGACAATACGGGTCCGATCACCGTGCCGAACGTAGGTTGGCGAATCTTGAGCAAACTGGATGGCAATCGAACGGTCCAAGAAGTAGCTGAACTCCTGCGTATCCCCTTCGCCTATACCGCCAAAGTTATTTATAATCTGCACAAATCCGGCCTCGTTGAGCCCGCCGGGCCAGTGGTGAAGCCGACTACCGATTTGGTCTCGCCGGCGCTGCTGAACCGGGTGACTGGGATCTTAACCGAGGTTATCGGCCCCATGGCGCCGCTGGTGTTGAAAGATCAGATTGAGGCGCTGGGTGAATCGCCCGACAGCATGCCCGAATCGAAGCTCGACGAACTGATCTCAATGATCGGCCACGAGATCGGTGATGGCAATCTAAAAAACAAGTTCGAGCAATCCGTCTTCCAGGAGATTTCGAACTTCAAACGTTTCTAATTGGAGGTGCGCCAATGCCTCAAGAAACAGCGTCACTGGAAAATTCAAAATTCGTCAAGCCGATGAATATTCACCTGCAGCGTGGCGGCCTCAAATGGAAAATAAGCACGACTTTCAGTGGGTTGATCTTGGTTCTCGGCGTTCTCGTGATCGGCATTGTCTATCACTTTATTGTCAGTGCGCTGCAAAGGCAGGTCGAGTTGCGCTCCACTGCCCTGGCCACGAACCTCGCCGACGCCGCTGCCGGATTGGTCTCCCGTAAGAGCACGCTAGAACTCGACGCCTTGGTGGCGAAGTACGGGCGCCTGGATGGGGTGGCTTACGCGTTCGTTCAGGATCCGAAAGGAGAAGTAATTGCGAGCAGCATCCAGCCCTTCCCCGCCGACTTGAAAGACGCGGGTGGCCCAGCAGCGTCGGTGCGCGTCACGCGTGTACGCGGTAAGTCCGTTTACGAAACCCGATCGCCGCTGCTCGATGGCCAACTCGGCACCGTCCGAGTCGGATTGTGGGCCGAAACCGTGCAAAATGATGTGAACACGACTTTGTGGCCCATCATTGGACTCATCGCCGCCTGCTTGGCAGTGAGCATCGCGCTGTCAATCATGCTCGCCAGTAAAATGATCCGGCCAATTCTTGATCTGAAAGCCATCGCCGATGATATCAGTCGAGGGCGGCTCGACACTATCGTTTCGATTCAAAGCAACGATGAAGTCGGGGAATTGGGCCGATCACTTGAGCGGATGCGAGCGAGCTTGAAAGCGGCGATGAATCGCCTAAGTCGTGAATAACATAGGCACTCACTAACGGTAAGGAGAAGAATATGATTCGTTGCCTCAGTACTTTTGTCCTACGACTGGCCCTCGGCATCGTGGGAATATTTTGCGCTGCGGGGATCGTGACCGAATCAGCCAGCCTAGCGGCAGACCGCCCTCTGCAAAAGATCAATGTTGCTTTTAGTTCGATCTCCGGCAACATGGCGCCGCTGTGGGTTACTTACGAGAAAGGATTCTTCCGTAAGCACGGACTGGATGTTCAGGTGATTTTGATCGAGTCCGGCACCACTACGGCGCAAGCTCTGGTTGCCGGTGATATCAGTTTTGCTCAAGTTGCCGGACCCGCAGTTATTCAAAGTAACCTACGCGGAGCGGATACAGTCATGATTGCCGGTGTCGTAAACACGCTCACGTTTCAACTTTTCACCGAGAAAGGCATTACCCGGCCGGATCAGTTTAAAGGCAAGTCGGTGGGAGTCACGCGCTTCGGTTCGGCGACGGATTTTGCCATGCGCTACGCGTTGGACAAATACGGACTCGACGTTAACAAAGATGTGACGATTCTCCAACTAGGCAATGTTCCGGCACTCCTCGCGGCAATGGAAGCCGCCAAGATCCAGGGCGCCATGCTTTCGGCGCCAACTTCGCTGCGAGCCAAGAAAATGGGCTTTCCCATGCTCGCCGATCTGCAAATGCTAGGCTTGGAGTATCAGCACACCAGCATTGCGACAAGCCGGGCGCTGATTAAATCTAAACCCGAATTGGTCCGCGACTTTATGCGTGCCTACGTCGAAGGCATCCATTATGCCAAGACCCACCGCAAGGAGACCCTGGAAGTCCTCACAAAGTACCTGCGAACCGACGATCAGGAGGTGTTGGATGATATGTATGAGTCGATCCTTCTGACGCTAGTGCCGGAAAAGCCCTACCCGACCCAGAAGGGAATTCAGATCATTCTGCGCGAGCTCGGTGCCAAAGACCCTGCCGCTCGTTCGGCGCGTCCGGAACAGTTTACCGACCTCAGCATTGTAAAAGAACTAGATGATTCAGGTTTTATCGACCGGCTATATAAATCGCCAGCCGTGGCCAAAGCTGCGCCAAAGATGGAACCCTCAAGTGCACCTGCGGTGGCGAAGGCATCGCAGGCTGAATCAGTCCCACCGGACGTAGCTAAAGCTTCGGTCTCCGCGAGCGCTGAAAAAATTCAACCGGCGGCGAAATCAGCGGTCATCGTCACAGCCAAAGCAACCGTACCCGTTAAAACGGAAAAAGCCGGGTCGCGCGAATACGTTGTCAAAGCTGGGGACACGTTAAGCCGATTATCACAGCAGTTCTACGAAACCCCTTCCAAATGGGGAAAAATCTATGAGGCCAACAGAGATCACGTCAAAAACCCAAATTATATTTTCATCGGTATGAAACTTATCATACCGCCGGACGCTTAAGACAAAGTTCCTCGGGGTCTAATTACCAAGAGCCGAGCGTCGGAAACGCTCGGCTCTTTGCTTTTGCTCGATGAATTACCCATCTATCGATGCCACATTCGGCGATCCAAAGCAGAATGCATCGGAGTCGGACGCGTGTTTGGTTTACCAGGAGGTGAATCCGAGGTTTACCTTCCCAGCTGTAAAGGTGCTTTTTGCCTGCTACCCAAGGTGCTAGCAGATC
>DATBMR010000190.1:0-4110 GCA_036554745.1 Binatia bacterium | reverse complement strand
GCCGAAACACTTCGGTCGCGTTAAACGCCCGCTGGTAAAATTCAACGGCTTGAGCCGCGCCGCGGATGCTCAGATAGGGTGTGACACTATGGTAGCCATCGGGAATCGCTTTGACTGTCATCTCGCATCTCCTTCCAAGTGGGATTATGAACCTTGTGCGCTGCTATTAATCAATCGGCAGAGTCACTTTGCGGCCATCTTTAGGGGACTAGCCACCGGCAATCGCCCCCACGATCATAAAAGGCTCTGCGCCGGTGGCGACCGAATCAGGCAGCGCGGCGTCAGGAAGTTCGTGAGAAAGATCCTGGCCACAGGCAAAGAATCTAACGAAGGCGCGGCGCTTCTGCGTAACCTGGTCGCGAATGGTGCCGCGCAACATCGGGTAGCGCGCCTCGAGGGCGTCGAGAACCGCCCGCTGGGTCACGCTGCCTTGGACATTGACGAGCACCTCGCCGTCAACATGTGCAAGCTTGCGAAGATGGGGCGGCAGCGTGACTCGGATCATGGCAGCGTCTGAACCTCCACCGACACCACTGGCGGAAGGTCGCGGACGATCGGCGCCCAACTGTTGCCGGCGTCAGCCGACGCATAAACCTGGCCTCCCGTAGTGCCGAAGTAGATGCCGCACTTGTCGAGTGAGTCCACAGCCATCGCGTCGCGCAACACATTGACGTAGCAGTCGCCTTGCGGCAGTCCCCGGGTGAGTGCCTCCCACTCATTGCCCCCCGTGCGGCTGCGGTAGACGCGCAGCTTGCCGTCCGGCGGAAAATGCTCCGAGTCGCTCTTAATCGGCACGACATAGATCGTGTCCGGCTCGTGCGCGTGAACGTCGATCGGGAAGCCGAAGTCGGTCGGCAGGTTGCCGCTGATCTCGTGCCATGATTCGCCGGCATCGTCACTACGCATCACGTCCCAGTGCTTCTGCATGAACAGCACATTGGGTCGCGACCGGTGCATCGCAATGCGATGCACGCAGTGGCCGACTTCGGCCGTCGGGTTGGGAATATAGAGCGAATGAAGGCCGCGGTTGATCGGTTGCCACGTCTTGCCGGCGTCGTCCGTGCGGAACGCGCCCGCCGCTGAGATGGCGACGAAGATTCGGTTCGGATCACTCGGATCGACAAGAACGGTGTGCAGGCACATCCCCCCGGCGCCCGGCTGCCAGTTGGGCCCGGAGCCGTGGCCGCGCAACCCGGGAAGCTCTTGCCAGTTTCGCCCGCCATCTGTCGAGCGGAACAGAGCGGCGTCTTCGACGCCGGCGTAGACGGTGTCAGGATTGTTGAGCGATGGTTCGAGATGCCAGACGCGCTTGAACTCCCAAGGGTGAGGCGTGCCGTCATACCACTGGTGCGTTGTAAGTGGTTTACCCGTTTCGGGAGACGTGTCGTAAATAAACTTGTTGCTCTCGCCTTTGGGCATGCCATCCGCCGTGGTGGTCGGCTCGCCGGGCGGAGTTCCTGGTTGATGCCAGGTTTTGCCGCCATCATCTGAACGTTGAATAATTTGCCCGAACCAACTGCTCGACTGCGATGCATACAGCCGATTGGGATCGAGAGGAGATCCCTTGATATGATAGATTTCCCAGCCCGCAAAGTGCGGCTCGCTCACTTTCCAGTTTTCGCGCTTCCCATCCGAGGTCAAAATGAATGCGCCCTTCCGGGTGCCGACCAAAACCCGTACTCCGCTCATGACTGTATGTTCCTTTCTAGTTTTTGTGTTAGCCGCGCTCGCCGCCCATGAGTCTCACGCCGGTCAAAAACCCTGTTCTCACGAGACCGGCAGGCCCGGAATCTCGATCACCGGCCGCACTTCTACGGTGCCTTTGCGCGCCATCGGGATCCGTTCCGCAATCGCGATCGCCTCGTCGAGGTTTTTGGCCTCAATCAAAAAGTAACCGCCCAACTGCTCCCGCGTCTCAGCGAACGGCCCGTCGGTCACCAGCCGCTTCCCATCGCGCACCCGCACGCTGGTCGCCATCGCGGCGGGCTCGAGCGGATTGGCTCCCAGATACTGCCCACGCAAATGGATCTCCTGCGCTAGCTGCAGCGACTCCGCATAGCAGGCCTGCCGCTCCTCCTCGCTCAATGCCTTTTCGTCAAGATAGATCAGCAGCATGTATTTCATTTTGGATTCCCTCGTCTTTCGCGCGCGCCATTTGGACGTGTTTTATTCTGTTTGATAAGCCCGCCGGAGACTCGCAATGTCAATCCTGTCCATTTGCAGCATTGCCTGCATAACTCGAGTTGCGCGAGCGGGATCTTTGTCGTGGAGCAACTCGCCCAACGCAGTGGGGATGATCTGCCACGATACGCCGTATTTGTCTTTGAGCCAGCCGCATCTTTGTTTCTCGCCGCCGGCGGAGAGTTTCTCCCACAATTCATCGACCTCTTCCTGTGTCGCGCAATCGACGAAGAAGGATATCGCCGCCGAGAAGGTAAACATGGGGCCGCCGTTCAACGCGATGAAGTCTTGTCCGTGGAGCTGGAACGTTACAGACATGACCGATCCTTTGGGTCCCGGTCCCGCTTCGCCATAGCGCATGATGTTGACGATCTTCGAACCTGAAAATACCGAGCTGTAGAAGTTCGCCGCCTCTTCGGCCTTGCCGTCGAACCACAAGAACGGAGTGATTTTCTGCACAGAGACTCCCGTCTGTTTTACGGCGCTACCGTGACCATCCAGCCGACCCCAAAGCGATCGGCCACCATACCGAAGCACGGCGACCAGAAGGTTTTGCCGAGCGGCATTTGGATCTCGCCGCCTTCGGCCAACGCCGTGAACTTTCGCTTCGCATCATCTTCATTGGCGGCCGTGAGCGATAAGGAAAAGCCTTGGAAGCTTGTTTGTCCGGTGCAGCGCCCGTCGGACGCCATAACTGTCGCATCGCCGATGCGCAAAGTTGCGTGCATTATTTTATCTTCGAATCCGGCCGGCAACATGCCTGGCGGGGGCGGCTCGGGACTCTCTTTAAAGCGCATCATCATGAGCACTTCCGCGCCCAACGCTTTCCTGTAGAACTCGATCGCCTCCGCGCAACGGCCGTTAAAGAACAGATAGGGTTCGATCGCCATAATCACATCTCCTCTTTACGGTTTGGTCCTGTCAAAGATTTCTAAAATTACCAATATCCAGTAGTCGTTCGGCGCACTGCGAAATCGACATTCGGGTCGTATCCAACAAACCTAATAGATCCGACACCAGCCTGGGCTCACACTTCGAGTGGAATCCAAATCTCGATTCCGCCCACTCCGGTTTTGGGACTAAAATTTTCGCTGTAGCGTTCGAAGCACGGAGCACTCGATACTTTGAGCCCCGCCTGGGGTACCCAGTCCCTCCATATTTTATCGATGGTGCTGGCAATCGAAGAGACGTTGTCCCGGTGCGTAAAGACCGCATATTCGCGGGCGCTGAGTCGAACGGTCGCAAGCTCGGCCGGAATCCCCTTGCTATCCGTGACTTCGACACCCGAGAGGTATTCAAATTGACCGGTGGGCGATGCGTTGTAACACACCCCATAGGAGACTCGACCCACCTGCCCTGGGACCTTGCCGATCATCGGTGCGAACCGTTCCCATTGGCGAGGGATCTTGGCGCGTGTTGCCGGAGTGTAGCGTTCGCGCAATCCGGCGAGAATCAGGTCCTGGGCATGCTCAAACCGAGGCGCTCCGAGTCCCAGCGTCTGAGCGCGAACGCTCGCTTCTTGCCTGCGAAGTTCCGGGGTGAACTCGGCGCCGAAATCTTCTGCTTCAAACACCTGGCGGATTTCGACGTCGCCATCCTGGTCGTAAGGATTGGGGCAGCGCATGATCCACTCGATCGCCTCTTCTTTCGATTTGCACTGCCACAGCCAGTAGCCGGCGATCAGCTCCTTGGTCTCGGCAAACGGCCCGTCGATCACCGTCCGTTTGCCACCGGAAAACCTGACGCGTGCGCCCTTGGAACTTGGATGAAGCCCTTCGCCAGCAAGCATCACGCCCGCCTTCACCAACTCTTCGTTGAATTGGCCCATCTCGGTCAACAGTTGCTCGCTCGGCATCACACCCGCTTCACTGTCCTTGGTGGCCTTGATCAAAACCATGAATCGCATTGTCATTGCTCCTTTTCGGAAAA
>DATBMR010000157.1:0-7134 GCA_036554745.1 Binatia bacterium | reverse complement strand
GAACGGCCTGAACCCAAAGTTGATGCGGAGGGCGCCCACGAAGGGCACTTAATCCGCATAGGAGGAGGGACAAATTAGTCTGCCATTCACTGCTATTTACGGTTGCTTTACACCGACCTTTTTTCCCTTTGAGTCGCGTATTCGGTCGGCGCTGCCCCGTGCAAGAAATCGCGTGGGCTCATCTTAATATCCATTCATAAACAAACTCCTGTCAATCGCCAATGATGCTTCGTTGTGCATCTAATCTCTGTACCAGCTGACACACGTTGAGCCCCAGATTGTTATACGACCTCGTGTTCTACGACCTAAAAAGCGCCGGTCCGAAGTGTCTGATATTTTCAAAAATAACACGGGAAATTCATCCATTCCGGCCAGCAGCAATGCGGGTTGACGAGTTCATTTTGCAGCAAAAATTTTTTTATTTTTTTGCCCCTAGTAAGCCCCCAAAATTCAAGAGCTTCCGTCATCAACAAGGAGCGCGGGCCGATTGTGGCACCCCGGTTGCGAGGAAATAGCATGAATACTGAAAAAGGAGGAGCAGTCATGTAGGACTAGCCTTTGTAAGCACAGAAAATTTTGGTTCCTGCAAACAAAGGAGGAGTCATGAAGGTTAGTAAATCATTATTGAGTGCTGTGATTGTCAGTGGTTTTTTAGGAATGGCGCCGGGCCTCGCACAGGCTGGCGGCGATCACTGGCGTACCGATGAGCCGCGGGCAGAACGCGGCTATCAACCGCGAAGTGGAGACGACAGCGCGCTCGCACCACATATCGGTGATAGCGACTGGGAGATGATGACAGAGAGCGACGCACTGCGGCTGGAAGAAGCGCTTGCGCAACGGGGCTATGATCCTGGACCGGTGGACGGGATGATCGACAACGACACCCGGGCGGCGATTCAGGAATTTCAGGATGATCACCAACTAGCAGTGACGGGAATTATCGATCAGAAGACAGGAGAGCTTCTCGGAGTAGTCGTCTTCGAATCGGCGTAAGGGCGTTAGTATTCGGAACCAGGGGCCGCCTCAGCCCAGAGCGGGGCGGCCCTTTTTTGTTCTGCAACGGCGTGGCCGACGCGTTGATCAGGCAACCGTGTGGTACATTATTCGGGTTACCAGGGGACGGTAAGATCGCGCGGGAAGAGCCTGGCGTGCTGATCTATGCGCCCGGACCACAACGGGCCCAAGCGGCTTTGCTTGCGATCAAACGAGCCCAACCGAGTATTTACAACATTGCCGAAGACACCGGCTTCGTGTCGATCACAAAAGCCCGGCGCGAACTCGGCTGGGATCCCGGCTTTCGGTTGGGAAATCGACAACTCGAGCACGGGTTCTCTTCCATCTACAGCATTGACGGGAAGGAATAACGAGCAGCCAAGTTGTACGCTTTACCGAACCACGAACTTGGCTGCCTCACATCAAGCGAAAGGAGACAAAATGGCCATCAACAAAGAACCCATGAGCCTTGGTATGCCGTGGGAGAGCCAGTACGGTTACTCCCAGGCGATTAAAGTTGGCGACACCATTTATCTCTCCGGACAGGTGAGCCATGACGAAGCGGGCAATATCGTAGCGCCCGGCGACATGGAGGCACAAATGCGCCAAGCTTATGCCAACGTCGAGAAGGTGTTGGCGCACTACGGCGCGACGATGGATGCTATCGTTGACGAGGTGCTCTTCGTGAAGGACATGGAGGCGGCCTTTGCCGCGAGAGTCAAATGGCGGCAAGAAACTTATCGCGGTGTCCCGGTCTGGACGAGCACGATCGTGCAGATCCAGCGTCTGGCTTTTCCTGAGTTCTTGATCGAGATCAAATGCATCGCCAAGGTCTGACGGTTACTCCGGCTTTCCTGCGGTCACCTTGTTGCTACGAGCGGCGTGCGCGAGGATATAACAAGCGCGACCAACGCGACAAAGTTGAAGCGGGCACCGTGCTTGGTCGGCTTCGACATTGCTCAGAGACATGCTTGGAGGAAAATGTTCGAATCGTGGATATTTTTACGTGCCGCAGACTTTGCGCCATCCATGCCGCACGAGCACGCTTGCTTGACACCGTTTTAGGCACGTTCTACGGTCGGCCAAGCTCACGTAAGCCCTTAAGAGGATCGCCATGACACATCCCAAAATCATCGATGCCGATGGCCATATCTACGAAAATCATGAAGAGATCGAGGAGTACTTCGAGGGCAAGTATCGCGGCATGCGCCGCGCGCGGGCCTACTCGCTATTCCCGTCGCTCGACGGCTGGCCGCGCGGTCTCGGCGCCGGGCGTCCCGATAAAGTGACGGAAACACCTCCCGAGGCCGTCATCAAATTTGTCGACAACATGGGGCTGGAAAGCACCGTACTCTATCCGACGGCGGCGCTCGCCATCGGCCTGGTGCAGGACCCGCGCTGGGCGGCCTCGGTCGCGCGCGCCTACAACAACTGGTTTCACGCCCGCTATATCAAAAAAGATTCGCGCTTGAAGGGTGTCGCCGTGCTGCCGGTTCAAGACCCCGAAGCCGCCGTTCACGAGCTTCGCCACGCGGTCGAAAAGCTCGACATGGTCGGTGCCTTTTTACCCTCGGCCACGGTCATGAACAAAGCCTTCGGCCATCCGGACTTTCATCCGATCTTTCGCGCCGCCGAAGAGCTCGGCGTACCGCTCGGCATTCACGGCGCGCCGAGCCGCGGCTTCGGGTTCGACTATTTCGAGGACCAGGGCCAGGTTCACGCTCTCGAGCACCCGTTTCCGCTGATGATTCAGTTCACCAGCATCGTCTGCGACGGCGTGTTGGAAAAGTTCCCGCGGCTAAAACTCGCCTTTCTCGAAGCGGGCTGCGGCTGGCTGCCCTACATGATGGATCGCCTGGACTACGAGTACGAAACGCGGGGCGGCCGCTCGTTCCCGCATCTGAAGAGAAAGCCCAGCGACTACGTGAAGGAGAGCCGGGTTTACGTCACCTGCGAGCCGGACGAAACTTCGCTTGCTTACGTCACCCAAGTGATCGGCGAGGACCGGGTGATGTTTCCCTCGGATTATCCGCATGAGCGCGTCTACAGCGAATTTCTCAAAGACATTCCCGAGCTGCTCGCCCGTCCGGAGCTGAGCGATTCGACCAAACGGAAGATTCTCTACGACAACGCCAAGGAATTTTACCGCATCTAGCAGAATGCCGAATCTGCCGGAGAAGCGTCTAGCACAAAGATCGCGACACGCTCTCCGACAGAACTAAAGTAACCGCGCGAAGATCGCTAGGTTCGGTCACGCTGCATGAGGGGAGTTCGGTTGCTCGACCGGCGTGATCGGCAGGCCAGGTCCCACAGCTCTGTTGCGTAGTCGGGTTTTGCGCGTAAGGCGCCCTCCCCCGCACCCGTCCTGCTCTTCATCGATGGCTAGAACGGCGCTGTCTGCCGCTCTGCGAAGATATCGATCAATACGCAAAAAATTCAAAAAAGGGACACGATAAATTATGGCCAGTTTTTATGGCTAGAATTATTACGTCGATTGTTCTATAGTCCGGCTATGAAAACTGTCCCCGCCGCCAAATTCAAGGAACAATGCCTGGCACTACTCGATCAGGTAGACCCGGACGGCATTTTGATCACCAAACACGGCAAGCCGGTTGCCAAGCTTGTGCCCGTTTATACCGATAACGCAAATTTGATCGGCAGCTTCAAAGGCAAGATCAAGATCAAGGGAAATATTCTGAGCACCGGCGTGAAGTGGAATGTTGAATCTTGACACGCACGTTCTCATTTACGCCTTAACCGGCGATTTGACGCCTCGCGAACGCGCGTTGCTCTCCAATGAAATCTGGAGCATTTCCGCAATTGTTATCTGGGAAATCGCCAAACTTTCGGAATTAGGTCGAATTGAGCTCGACTTGGACCACCCCGAGCTGGCCCGGGCATTGGCGCGCATTCAAACTTGGCCATTGACGCTCGATATCTGTCGTTCGATCAAATCTTTGGATTTCGACAGCGATCCCGCCGACGAAATCATCGCCGCCACCAGCATTATACATAGAGTACCGCTGCTGACCCGTGATCGAACGATGCGCCGCTCGAAGCTCGTCCCAATTGCTGCATAGCGGGATGAGTAGATGCAGCAAACCGCTTCTCTGGACGAAAACGGTCAATTGCTCACGCCAAAAAACTCAGCGCATTAGCAGAGTGTCGCTTCTCAAATCAGATTTTCTAGCCTTCTCCCATCCCATGGCGCCGCAATCGATTCCCTATCGTCGACGCGCATAAGCGAGCTTAGAGAACCCAAAAGAAAGACGGCGAAAAATCAATTGAACTGCTTGAGCCGAGTCTCGATCGGGTATAAGAGATAGATGGCTCAGCCGTACCGCGATTCGATTCGCGCCACAACGCCGCTCGTGCAGTGACCCGCAGCAAAAGGAGGGCACGATGCCTGCGTCTTCCGCCGTTCAAGAACTGAAATCTCGTTTTCACGGCGAATTGATCCTGCCGGGCGATCAGCACTACGAAACAGCGCGCGCCGTCTTCAACGCCGCCATCGATCGGCGGCCGGCGGTCATCGCCCGCTGCGTCGGCTCGGCCGACGTCATCGAGGCGGTGAATTTCGCGCGCCGGGAGAACTTGCTGGTTGCCGTCCGCGGTACCGGGCACAACGTCGCCGGTTTTGCCGTCTGTGATCACGGCATCGTGATCGATCTTTCGGCCATGAAGGACATCCGCGTTGACGCCCCGGCACGTTCCGTGCGCGTGGACGCCGGATGCAATTGGGGCGAAGTTAATGATGCGCTTCAACCGTATGGTCTCGCCGCGACCGGAGGGTTCGTTTCAGTTACAGGAGTTTCGGGCCTCACCCTCGGCGGCGGCCTCGGCTGGCTCGTGCGCAAACATGGGCTCGCGCTCGATAACCTGCTGTCCGCCGAGATCGTGCTCGCCGCCGGTCGCCTCGTCACCGCCAACGCGCGCGAGAACGAGGACCTGTTCTGGGCAATTCGCGGCGGCGGCGGCAATTTCGGTTTGGTCACGTCTTTCGAGTTCCGCGTCTATCCCGTCGGCACGGTGCTGGCGGGGATCGTCCTTCATCCGGCCGCGGCCGCAGCGGGAGCCATACGCAGGTGGCGCGACCTGGAAGCGACGGCGCCGGACGAATCCGCGCAGGGCGCGCTGCTGTTCCATTTCGCCGATGACGCGCCGGTCCCCGAGTCGCTGCGCGGGGCGGCTGTCGTCGGCCTCGGCGGCGTCTATGCGGGTGCGATCGAAGAGGGGGAAAAGGTCCTGCGCCCGCTGCGCGAATACGGTCCCCCGCTGGCCGACATGTTTCGGCCGACTCCGTACAACGAGGCGCAGCGCATGGCGGATTTTCTCTGGCCGCCCGGCCTCCATAGCTACTGGAAATCGAGCTATCTCACGGCGCTCAGCGACGCCGCCATCGACGTTTTTGTCGATTTCTTTGCACGGGTTCCATCGGAGCGGACGGTCATCGTGTTGGAGCACAACGGCGACAGCGCCTGGGACCGCGTGCCTGACTCCGCGACCGCTTTCGGCCATCGCTCCTGGCCCTACAATTTCGTCGTAACCTCCGCTTGGTCGGATCCCAAGGACGCGCAGCGGAACATCGCTTGGACGCGCGAGCTTTTTGATGCGCTCCGCCCGTTCAGTGCAACCGGCGCCTATGTGAACTATCTCGGGGGCGACGAAGGCGCCGATGGACTCCAGGCGGCGTACGGGGCGAAGCTCAAGCGCCTCGCGGCGCTCAAGCGGAAGTTCGATCCGACCAATCTTTTTCGCCTGAACCACAACATCGTGCCGGCCGAGGTCGGCATTTGATCGGCATTTAAGACCAAGACAAATCGACAAACCAAAATCTAAAATCCAAAATGGTTGATGGGATGGTTTTACCGCGGTATGGCGGTCAAGTGCGGGCTTCGCTCATGCCGGGAGCGGCCGCCGCAATGGGCTTTCCTGAGATGGCGCTATAGACGAGCGCCGCAGAGAGCAAGAAAATAACGCCCATGATAATCATGAAACCGTCGTAGCTGCCGGTCATGTCGTAGGCGAGGCTCGCCAGCAGCGGACCTCCGGCGGAGCCGATCTGATGCACAATGAAACTCAAGCCCAGGATGACTCCCGCCATCCGCGGTCCGACAATCTCATAGAACATCACATTTTGAACCGCAATCGTGCCGAAGGTGGGTCCCATTGCGAGTGCCACCACGGCGTAGAAGAAAAACTCGTTCGGCATATCGAGAGAAAGGACCAATGTGCCTAAACCGCGCACGAGATAGGTGAGAGCGAGCACTTGCGCTCGCCCAAAACGGTCCGAGAGCCAGCCGAAAAACAGCGCCGACACCGCCGCCGCGCCGCCAAAAACGCCGACCGCGATAGCTCCGGTTGCGGCATCGAAACCTTTGCTGAGCGCGATCGCGACAAGATGTACGGTCTGAAACAAACCTACGCCGCAAGAAAATCGTGCGGCGAACATCAAGATCATCGAACGATCGCGCAGGTAGGGAATGCAGCTTCCCCAACTTGCGCGGTCCCGCCGGGCGGTCGCAACGTCATGCGGGTCGCGCGCACCGAACCAGCCCAGGGGAAATGCCACCGCCACGAGCAAGACACCGCTGGCCAAGGCCGCGGCACGCCAATCGAGCCTCTCGATCAAGAAGTAAAGCAGCGGGGAAAAGAACACCGGGCTCAGCGGCGAGGCCGTCTGTATGACACTGACGGCGAGCCCGCGGCGATTGGCCTGGTAATGCTTGGCGACCAAGAGCGAGATGATAACCAATCCGCAGGCTCCTTTCGCCAAGCCAACCATGATGCCGTACGCGAACGACAGCTGCCACAAGTTTTGCGAAAGACCCATACCGAAAAAACCTACGGCCATGAGAACAATTCCCGCAAGAATGACCCGGCGCGCACCCAGGTCGTCGGCCAGTTTGCCGAAGAAAACGCCGCCCACTCCCCAGCCGAGCATGCCAAACATGTACGGCACCGTCGCGGTGGTGCGCGACCAGCCGAATTCCGCCTCGATGGGCCTCAGAAACAGGCTGAACGAATTCATGCCGATGGATGTTATTGTTACGACGCCGGCGCAGAGGAGCAAAACTATGTTGCGGGAGAGAGGCATGTCGGGAGCAGCGCGATCTCGACAGCTATGCCAGATCGCGGCGG
>DATBMR010000119.1:0-7545 GCA_036554745.1 Binatia bacterium | reverse complement strand
ACCCAGGTCGCAGGCTGCTCAAAAAGATCTCAGAGCCGAGGCGCGCGAAAAATCGGCGAGCGGAGGCGTACTTAGCCAGTACGTTGTAGCGAGACGATCGAGCGCAACGAAGGATATGAGTCTTTTTCAGCAGCCTGCTAGCGATTACAACTGCGAGTGATTCGTCCGAGCGTCATGGACTTGCCGCCTAATACATCAACCGTCACTAATCGGCGGATTTTGATCGTCGAAGACGACCGGGAAATGGCGCGATTTATCGCCGAGCTTCTGTGCGAAGAAGGCTGCGAAGTCGCGGTTGCTCACGACGGTCCCTCCGCCTTGCAAACTTATCGCCCGGGTCGCTATGACCTCGTGATTACCGATCTCATGATGCCACGCATGAAAGGAACGGATCTGGTTCGCCGTCTCAAAGCGGCGGACGGCGATGCCGTGATTTTATTGATCACCGCCTTCGGCACCATCGAAAGCGCCGTCGAGGCGATGCGTGCCGGGGCATTTCACTACATTACGAAACCGTTCCGCGCTGATGAGCTGCTCATCCACGTTCAACGCGCGCTCGAACAACGCCAAATGCGCCGGGAAATCGACCAACTGCGCACCGAGGTCCAGCAGCGCTATCGCTTTAGCGATATCATCGGTCGCAGCTCCGCCATGAAGCGGCTGTTCGAGACGATTGCGCGCGTTTGCGACCTGGCAGCCAATGTGTTGATTGTCGGCGAAAGCGGCACCGGCAAGGAAATGGTCGCTCGGGCACTTCACGCCAATAGTTCTCGCTCGAACGGCCCGTTTGTCGCGGTCAACTGCGCGGCCATTCCCGAAACGCTGATGGAAAGCGAACTGTTCGGCTATGTTCGCGGTGCCTTCACCGATGCCAGAAAGGACCGGCCGGGGCTGTTTCGAGAAGCCGGCGGCGGCGTGCTCTTCCTCGATGAGATTGGCGAGGTTCCTTTGACCTTACAAGCTAAGCTTCTGCGCGTCATTGAGGACAGAGAAGTGCGGCCGCTGGGCAGTAACCAGAGTGAGAAGATCGATGTCAGGCTGATCTCGGCAAGCAACCAAGTTCTCGAAGATCTGATTCACGAAAACCGCTTTCGCCAAGATCTTTATTACCGCCTGAACGTTATCCGCATCGACTTACCGCCTCTGCGCGAGCGCGCCGAAGATATCCCTTTGCTCGTCGAACATTTCATTCGCAAGTTCGCCGACAAGGTGCAGCACCGCGTCGCCGGCATCGACAAGGAAGCACTCGCGCTGTTGATCGGCCATCGTTGGCCGGGCAACGTGCGGGAGCTGGAGCACACTATCGAACGCGCGGTCTTGCTGGGCAAGGGCTCGACTATCGGCGTCAACGACTTGCCGCCCCAGTTAAGCGGTGCGGATCCACGCAAGCTGCCATTAGCTGAGGCGGTCGCGCGCAGCTTCACGCTCAGGGATCTCGAGCGGGAGTATATCGAGCGAGTTTTGGAAAACACCGGCGGCAACAAGAGCGAGGCGGCGAAGATTCTCGGCGTCGACCGCACCACGCTTTACCGCAAACTCGAGGAATACAAGCTCAAGGGCTAAGTCTTTTATCGAGTTCGAGAGCCAAACGATAAATCGACTTTTTCGAGTAGCCGTACCGCTCACCCAAAGACTCGGCAATCGCCTTCACATGCATCCCTGCCGCCCGCAGGCGGCGAATCTCGGCCTCCAAGGTTGCCTCCGAAACCTTCGGTTGGTCGGCGGCTCCCCGAACCACCAGGGTGATCTCACCGCGAACTTCCTGGTTGGCGAGTTTGCCCAGCTGCTCGCTCGCCAGACCGCGGCGAAATTCTTCGTGTATTTTGGTGACCTCGCGCGCCAAAACGACCTCGCGGTCGCCGAGAATCTCACAAATATCGCGCAAACACTCTTTTAGACGGTGCGGCGCTTCGTAAAAAACCAAGCTTCGCGTGTCATCCTTTAAGGCGTGCAGCCGATCTCGGCGGTCGCTTTTCGCGGCGGGCAGAAAACCTTCGAAGCCGAAGCGGTCGGTCGGCAAGCCGCTGGCCGCCAGGACTGCGGTAACTGCGGAGGGTCCGGGGATCGGTGTGACCGGGATTTCGGCGGCGATTGCCGCCGTGACCAACCGATAACCGGGGTCGGAAATAGCCGGTGTGCCGGCGTCGGTCACCAGCGCAACGCTGTTGCCGCTCTGGAGTCGCTCAACCAAGAACTGCGCTTTGCGCCGTTCGTTGTGCTCGTGATAACTCGTGAGTGGCGTTTTTATGCCGTAATGGGTGAGCAAATGCTGGGTGTGGCGAGTGTCTTCCGCCGCGATCAAATCGACTTCTTTTAGGACTCTCAAAGCGCGCAGTGTGATGTCTTCGAGATTGCCGATCGGGGTGGCCACTAGGTAGAGAATTCCGATCATCACTGTCTCGCTAAGCTGAACCGTGAACCGTCTTCAAAGTTTTCGCAACGTCTCACTATTGACTTATTCCCTTCCTACTTTGCGCGGTCTCGGCGAGGTCGGAGGTAACTCGCGATATTTTCGAGATCGCCGGGATCTGAATTGCGGCGCGCGCTTTGTTGACACCAATGCGTCGGTCTTTCCACGGGCGAAGCAAGCTTTCAAGAACGTAACACGGTGGTCAATTCCCTTGCAATTTAACCGCCCGCCGCTTATTTTTGACATCGAAGGTTTACGGCAATGGAAGAGAAAGTCGTCATTTTTGGCAAAGACCTTTGACCCTACACCGCCGCAGCCCGGGAGGCCTATGCGCGCCGCAAGACACCGTTTGAGTATTTCAACGTGCTCGAGGACGACCAAGCACTTAGTCGCATGTTAAAGCTCTCCCATGGGCGCCGCCAAGTACCCGTTATCGTCGAAGCAGGCAAAGTGAGCATCGGATTCGGCGGATCTTGAGAAGTTTAAGGAGCCGACGGTCGTCGGTGCATGGTCATCAGAGCCTAATTCCTAACCAACCTCGAACGCCGGGAAAACAACCACAGAGCAGACGGTGATCGATCGGTTACTCAGAAGTTCAAATCGTCATCTGCCGGGCGAATGGGTGAGCTGTGGAGGACGCGGGCGGAGAGCGGGCCGGACATGGTCGAACCGGTCTTTCGCCACACACCTCTTGTCGTACCGCGGGCGGGTCAGCAAGCCAGGGTGCTATTGACAGCGTTTCCCGAGGGAAAACCACCGGGCATGTTTACATGGCAATAAATACCCTAGTTAAGCGCGTCATCGGCGATAAGGTTTGCGAGGCGTTCGGCGCCGGCGCGACGATGCATTCACTCGTTCCGCTTGCCGGAGACGCTTCGAGCCGTCGCTACTACCGCGCTCTCTTGAGCGGGGACGCTACGCCCGCATCGATCATTGTCATGGAGCTTCCCGGCGGGAGCGTCCTGCCCCTTTCCAGTGACGAACTGGCCATATTCAAGGAAGGCCCGCGCGAATTGCCGTTCGTCAACGTGCATCGCTTCTTGACCGGCATTGGTGTCAAAGTGCCGAAGATTCACGGCTACTGGGCGAACGAAGGCATTCTCTTGCTGGAAGACTTGGGTGACGTGGCTCTCTGGGATCGCGTCCAGGGATTGCCCGCCGATAAAGTTGTGGCCTGGTATCAAAAGGCGATCGATGAGCTATTGAATCTGCAAATCCGCGGCACGCGCGAGCGCGATGACTCGTGTCTCGCCTTTCAACAGCGATTCGATGCGAAGCTTTACACCTGGGAATTCGAGCACTTCATCGAGTGGGGCTTGGAAAAACGACCCGGCGTTAAAATCGCCCAGCACGTCACCGATACCCTGCGCGAGAGTTTCGCTGCCATCGCCGCCCTGCTGGAGCGTGAGAGCGCTTGCTTAAGTCACCGCGATTATCACAGTTGGAATTTGATGGTGCTCGATGAAGCCGTGCACGTTATCGATTTTCAAGACGCGTTACTCGCACCGCCGCAGTATGACCTGGCATCGCTGCTCAACGACCGCATCACCGACAGCATTATCCGGCCGGAGCTCGAAGATCGTTTGGTTCGCTATTATATCGAGCGGCGCACCGAGCTTGATGGGCGCACGCTTTCAGACGATGAATTTTGCGAGATTTACCGCCTTTCGGCAATACAACGGGACCTCAAAGTCGTGGGCCGTTTTTACTATCTCGACCTGGTCAAAGGTAAACCCGGCTACAGGAAATTCATTCCGCCGACCGCGCGCCGTTTGCTTAGAAACCTCGCCCAAACCGAGCACACGACGAAGCTGTTGCCTTTGCTTGCAAACTATTTCGAGGAGATGCAGTGAAAGCGATGGTGCTCGCCGCAGGGCAGGGCACGCGCCTGCGTCCGGTGACTGAAAGGATACCCAAGGCGTTGGTTCCGGTAGCGGGAAGACCGATGATCGAGTACCCGCTGTTACTGCTGCGCCATTACGATGTTCGCGACGTCATCATCAACTTGCACCATTTCGGCGAACAGATCGAAAGCCGGTTGGGCGACGGTCGGGACCTCGGTCTCAAGATCAGCTATTCCAGGGAACCGCAGTTGCTCGACACCGGCGGCGGCCTCCTCAAGGCGAAATCTTTTTTGCAAGACGGCGCGTTCATCGTTATCAATACCGACGCCCTGATTGACCTGAATTTAACGATGCTGATCGATTTCCACCGGAAGATGAACGCAGCGGCAACCCTGGTGCTGCGCGCCGATAAGCACGCCGATGAATACGGCTCGATGGCAATCGACGCGCATGGTCGCATCTGCCGCTTTCTGGACAGCGAAGCGCCGCTCGCGCCAATCGGCGCCACGCGCAAACTCATGTTTACCGGCGTACAGATTCTCGAGCCCAAAATCTTCGAGCACATGGACGCCAACGGAACCCGGAAATTCAGCACGACCAAACACACCTATCCGCGCATGGTACTCGCTGGCGAACGGCTCTTCGGCTTTTGTTTCGACGGCTTCTGGCAAGATCTCGGGACGCCGGTTCGCATCCGTGAAGCTGAGCGCAAGCTTCGAACCGGCGAGGCGCGGCTCCATTTTTTATGAGCTCAACGGGGGCCATACCATGGCCTGCCCATTTGTCCATTTTTGCGCAATGTCGAACAGGATGACCGGATGATGACGCGACTGTCGATCCAATACCTCGATGGCGGCGGGCTTTGTCGGTGGCACTCAGATGGCCGGAAACTTGCACATGGCAAATGAATAGATACTTATTGCCAGAGCCAAATTCGAACCATCAATGATCGACCGTTTGTTAGACGAACTCGTTAGCCGGCAAAATTCCGATGGCGGTTGGGGCGCAAGCGCGGGCCGGAGCAGCAACACGGAGACCACCTCGCTGGCGGTTGCGGCGCTGCGCGCGCTGGGGGAGCGTTCGGCTCCTGACCGTGTCTTGCGCGGCAGTATTTGGTTAGCCCAGCACCAGAACCCCGATGGCGGTCTGCGGTTGAACGATGTCACATCGGCGGGCTCCTGGACGACTGCTTTGGCCATCATCGCTCTCAGTGGATTACCCGAGCACCAAAATGCCTTGCTCAAGGCAGCCCAGTGGTTGTTGCGTCAGGAAGGGAGCAAGCCGGGAATCTTGGCGCAAATGATTCTTTGGGTAACCGGCAAATCCACAGCCAACCAATTAAACGCGGACCTTATAGGTTGGTCCTGGGTGCCTCGCTCGTTCAGCTGGGTGGAGCCGACCAGCTACGCCCTGATCGCTCTCAAGAAAGTCCGTTCGTTCCTTAGTGAAGGCAACCTCGAAGAAAGAATCAGTCAAGGCGAAGCGATGATCTATGATCGCATGTGCAATGGCGGGGGATGGAATTACGGCAACTCGAAAGTATTGGATTATGCGCTCTGGCCCTACCCTGATATCACGGCAATCGCGCTAATCGCCTTGCAGGACCGTTCCGGCGATCCCGCGAATCAGCAAAGCATCCAGACTTTGCGCAAGTCGGCAGCTGAGACAAACTCGGGTCTAGCTTCGGCTTGGACTGCGATATGCCTCAGCCTCTATAACCAGGAGACGCATGACTGGCTGGAGCGGATCGACAAGCGTTTCGCGCAGACGGGGTTCTTGGGCGAAACAAAGACTTTAGCGCTGGCGCTGTTGGCCCATAGCGGCAAAGCAAACTCATTTCGGATTTAGCGCCCATGCTCAACCGTCGGGATTTTTTAAGATACTCAGCCTTTGGTGCGCTGTACCCGCTCGCAGGCGGCTGCCAGCAGCCGGTTCGGTGGCGCCCCGAAGCGTTTCGTAGAAAAGATTCATCGCGGGTCGCCGTCTTGACCGCGAAAGGCTATGACTTGCCTCTTAAAGACATCATTATGAGAGGCCTCAACCTCTGCAACCTGGACGTCAAAGGAAAAAGAATCCTGCTCAAACCCAATCTGGTCGAATTCGATCCCAAGGGCGTAATCAACACTCATCCCGCGGTTATCGAAGCCGCCATCGACTCGTTTCGCACGCTTGGAGCGGCGCAAGTCATTGTCGCCGAGGGACCTGGGCATCGTCGCGACAACGAGTACTTGTTGACAGCGTCGGGATTATACGACGTGATTAGAGAGCACCGAGTGCACTACGTCGATCTAAACTCTGACGACGTGCAACCGACGCCGTTGCGCAGTAGCTTTACCCGCCTGCAGCAGCTGTATTTGCCTCGACATCTCTACAGCTCCGACCTGCTCGTTTCGATGCCCAAGCTCAAGACGCATCATTGGGCGGGCGTCACGCTCTCCTTAAAAAACATGTTCGGCGTGGTTCCCGGGTCGGTTTACGGCTGGCCAAAAAATATTCTTCATTGGCAAGGCATTCACGAAAGCATTTTGGACATCAACAGCTCGCTGCCGCTGCCCCAATTCGCGATTGTCGACGGCGTCGTCGGAATGGAAGGCAACGGACCGCTCCAAGGCGAAGCCAAGGGGAGCGGCGTGCTGATTTTCGGTGACGATCTCGTGGCCGTGGACGCCACCGCCGCCAGAGTGATGCGCATCGATCCCCAAAAGATCAAGTATCTGGCCGCCTCCGGCGAGTTCCTTGGCAATTTAGCCGACGATAAGATCAAGCAGGTGGGCGAACCGATCGAAAAAGTTCAACAAGACTTCCAAGTCATCGACGACTTTAAAGAATTAAAGATAATCTCCGGCCGCTGAATATAGCGCACCCGCTAGGCCGGTTTCCGTCGTACAACGTTGCAGCTCCGGTATTTGCGCTCTCTTCCGCCCGCGGTCAGCTGTCACCAGGCAAGAATTTTGCCCGCAGCGGCGCCTGGTTTGCGGGCCTCCAAACCCTATGTTAGCTTCCACCGGTGGCCTCGCTTGGACTCTACCTACCTACAGTCATCTTTATCTCTTTGCTCGGCAGCTTTTTACCTTTGCTGCGCGACCTCTCGCAAAGAGCGCTGGCGTTGCTGCTGAGTTTTAGCGGCGGCGTGCTCTTGGGAGCGGTGTTTTTTCATATGCTGCCCGAGACCGTTGCAATGCTCGGCGAACATTTGGGTTGGCCGATTTTAGCCGGCTTTCTACTGATTTTCGTCATGGAGCGCTTTGTTTTTGTGCATGCTTGTGAAGAACGTTCGTGTGATATTCACCA
>DATBMR010000108.1:0-15009 GCA_036554745.1 Binatia bacterium | reverse complement strand
GCGCGCCATCGACGCCTCCGGTTTGGCCGTATCGCCGGGCTTTATCGATCATCACACCCACCTCGACGCGCAGATGCTTTGGGATCCCTATGGTACTTGCGAGCCGCAGCACGGCATTACCTCCGTGGTGATGGGCAATTGCGGTTTGTCTTTGGCCCCACGCAGGACCGGAATCGAGGACGCGATCGTCAAAAGCTTTGTGCGAGTGGAAGCGATACCGCGCATCGCGCTGGACCAGGGCGTCAAATGGAACTGGCAGAGCTATGGCGAGTATCTCGATAATTTTGAAGGCAAAGTCGGTATCAATGTCGGCGGACTGGTGGGCCATATTGCGTTGCGTCACCATGCGATGGGCGAGGAGGCGGTGGAGCGCACCGCCAGCGGTGCGGAAGTGCAAAAGATGCGGGGCTTGGTGCTGGAGGCGATGGCAGGCGGCGCCCTGGGTATGTCGACCAACCGCAATGACCGCCATATGCGCGAGGATGGCAAGCCGGTGGCCAGCCGCTTGGCCGACGACGATGAATTTTTCGCTCTGTGCGACGTTTTAGCCGACCATAATGCCGGCGTCATCGAGACGATTTTAGGCCGCAACAAGATCGAGCATTTCAAGTGGTACCACGAGCTCGCCAAGCGCACGCAGCGGCCGATTCTCTGGCAAAGCCTGCAGCACCGCTGGGCGGAACCCAATCTCTGGCGCGAGCAGCTTGACGCCGTTGCACCAATTTTCAAGGCCGGCTACCAAGCGTACGGTTTGTCGCACACGGTGCCGTTGGTGCGCCACTTTACTCTCAAGGATTGTCAGATCTTCGATGAGTTTCCGACTTGGAAAAATTTGATGTTCCTGCCGGTGGAAGTGCGCAAACAGGCATTCGCCGATGCCGAAACCCGAAACAAGCTCAGGGCCGACCTAGCCAGTCCGGCGCCGACGAATTTCCACAAGCGTTGGGATATTCCGAAAATCGAAAGAGTCGTCAAGCCGGAGAACCAGAAATACGTCGGCAAGACCATTGAAGAGTTGGGTAGGATGCGCAATCAAGACCCGCTGGATGCGTTTCTGGATCTGGCGTTGGAGGAGGATTTGGGAACGATCTTCTGGAACGCCAACAACGGCGGCGATTGGGACGCCATGGGCGAAATTTTGCGCAGCCCGTATGTTCTCGTCGGCACGTCGGACGCCGGCGCGCACGTCTTGTTCGGCGCCGACTTCGGTTACGGAACCATCCTGCTCGGACTGTGGGTGCGCGAACGCCAGGTCATGACGCTCGAGCAAGCAATCTACAAGCTGACTTTTCACCCTGCTTCGATCTTCGGCCTCCAAGGTCGCGGCCTGTTACGTCCGGGCTACGCCGCCGATATCGCGATCTTCGATCCCAAGACGGTTCATGCCGAGGAGCCGGAGTGGGCCAATGATTTTCCGGCGAACAGCAAGCGAATGGTGCAGCGCGCGGTGGGGATGCATTACACGATCGTCAACGGCCGGGTGATCAACGATCAGGGGCGGATGACCGGCGAGCTGCCGGGCCAAATCCTGCGCGGTCCGCTCTATCGGCAACAGAAAGCAGCAGCGTAAGCGGATGGGCGTCAGTTTTATTCCGGTCGCGCGCCTCGGCGAAATGGCCCCCGGCGTCATGAAAGAGATCGACCTCGGCGGACGCCAGGTGCTGCTGGCGTTCGTCGAAGGAAAATATTTCGTGTTCTCAAGAAATTGCCCGCACGAGGAGGCGGATCTCAAAGAGGCGGGACAGTTGCTCGAAGGCGGCAAGATTCGCTGCAACAATCACAGCTACTGTTACGATCTTAGCTCCGGCGAATGCACGCTCCCCAAAGGCGCGGCGCCTTTGACGGTACTGCCCACCGAAGAGCGCGGCGAAGAAATCTGCATTCGCCTCGAGTGGTAAATTGTAGTTCTTTTGTTAAACCGTCATTGCGTGTTATCGTCCGGCGGCATGGTCTCGCGCGGACGATAATCGATTCCCCCTTCTAAATGACTGTTACGCAACTCTGGCGAACCCGCTCAGGAAAAGGTAAATTTTCTCTAATTTTTCGCGCCCGCCGGTCCGGCCGGTGCGAAAATCGCTTCCCAGCATGTCAATCGTGAGCAAGAGAGCCGCCCAGCCCTTTGGCCAGCGTGGAGCCAGCCTTAGCTTTAGGCTGATTGCTGCGCTGCTCCTGCTGCTCGCTTGGAGCGCTGGCGGCCGCTCTCTCGAGGCGCAGGAAAAGAGTCTGTTGTGGAAGGTCAGCCAGGACGGCAAGAGTATTTTTCTGCTGGGCTCGATCCATTATCTGCGCGAGGAGAATTATCCGCTGAACCAGGCGATTCTCGACACTTTTGATGCGAGCAAGCGATTGGTGCTCGAGATCGACCTTAACCAGACGTCGCCCGGCGCTGCGCAGCGCGTCGTGCTCGAGAAAGCGATCTACCGGGATGGTTCGACCCTGGCGCAGAATATCAGCGAAGAAACTTATCAACTGACGTCGAAGCGCGCGTCCGAGCTCGGCATCGATATGAAAGCGCTGCAGCCCATGAAGCCGTGGTTTGTCGCGTTGACGATGCTTTCCGCCAAATTGCAACAGATGGGCTTGAATCCGAAGCTGGGCGTCGATCATCATCTGGCCGAGCGCGCGAAGCGTAACGGCAAACCGACTACCGGTCTGGAAACGCTCGAATTTCAATTGGGCATGTTCGATCAATTAGCGAAACGGGAGCAGGAGTCGATGCTGCGCGAAACCGGCGACGCGGTCGAACGGATCGAGAAAAACATCAACGGTATCGTGGAGTCATGGCTTAAAGGCGACGGCGATCGGCTGGCGACGCTGATGCTGGCCGGAATGCGGGCATATCCCGAGCTTTACCGCAAAGTGATCGTTGAACGCAATCAACGCTGGCTGGAGGAGATCACCCAATTGGTTCGACAGGGAGGCGACGCACTGGTGGTGGTTGGGGCGGCACATCTGGTCGGCAAGGACGGGGTCGTTGCAATGTTAAAGGCGCGGGGTTTTGACGCGGAGCAAAAATGATGGCCGGTAAGAGAAGCGACAAGAAGACGATCCGGGTGGCGGATTGGATGAGCAAGGGCGTACTGGCGGTGGAGACCTTCGACAGCATCGCGATCGCCAGGCAGCTGATGGCAAAGCATCGCGTCAACCAATTACCGGTGATGGACAACGATCATTTGGTCGGAATCGTGACCGACCGTGACATTCGCGATGCTTATCCGACCAGCCTGATGATCGATCGGCCCAAAGCGATCGACCGGTTTGCCGACAAGGTCACGGTCGAAGAGGTGATGAGCCACGATGTTTTCGTCGTTCGGCCCGATACGCCTTTGATCACCGCGGTCGGACTCTTGCGGCGCCATCGGATCGGTTCCTTGCCGGTGATTGCGAACAAAACTCTTGTCGGAATCATCACGCGCAGCGATATTCTGGATTTCGTGTTGAACGGTGCGAGCCAGCGCGCCGGGAGCGCGGTCAAAAATTCCGGCGGCCGGCGCGATCCCCGTAAGAAAAAGACGCGCCGGGCTAGATGACTCCAACGACGATGCAGCACAGGATGCAGCGATGCCATCGTTCGATATCGTAAGCCGGGTCGACTTGCAGGAGGTCGACAACGCCGTCAACATTACCAAAAAAGCGATCTTGTCGCGCTACGACTTTCGCAATTCAAAGACTGAAATTACTCTCGACAAAAAAGCGAAGAAAATCCTTGTCACCACCGAAGACGATATGAAGCTCCGCGCGGTACAGGACGCGTTGATCGAGAATCTGGTGAAGCGCAAAGTCGACCGGAAATCTTTGGAGACCAAGGCGAGCGAACCGGCGGCCCACGGCATGATTCAGCGCGAGCTCGCGATTAAAGAAGGAGTCGACTCGGACACCGCGCGCAACATTGTCAAGATGATCAAGGACCGCAAGCTCAAGGTTCAAGCGGCGATTCAGGAGAATCAAGTGCGCGTGACCGGAAAGAAAATCGACGATTTGCAGGAAGTGATTCAACTCTTACGCGGCAGCGCGATGCCGATAGCGCTGCAGTTCGTGAACATGCAACGCTAAACTATTCCATGGAGTGAAGTAGCGAGGAGCCCAGATGGAAAAGATCAAGAAATCCGAAGAGGAATGGCGCAAAGACCTGACCGAGGAGCAGTACGATGTGTGCCGGAAAAAAGGCACCGAGAGAGCGTTTACCGGCCAATACTGGGATCATCACGAAAAAGGCACCTATCGTTGTACGTGTTGCGGCAATGAGCTCTTCAGCTCCGACACCAAGTTCGATTCCGGTACCGGCTGGCCGAGTTTCTGGGCGCCGGTGAGCGAGGACCGTGTTGCGACGGAGGAAGACAGCAGTTTCTTCATGCGGCGCACTGAAGTCATGTGCAGTAAATGCGACGCCCATCTTGGTCATGTTTTCGAAGACGGTCCGGCGCCGACCAAGCTGCGCTATTGCATCAACTCAGCTTCCCTCAAGTTTAGTAAGGCCAAGTAACATTTCGTGGACCGGATCGCCTTTCAGGACCAGGGTACCGTCCAATATTGCTACGGCTGCGGCGCGGACAATGATAGCGGGCTGCGCATCAAGAGCTTCTGGGACGGCGACGAAGCGGTCGCGATCTGGCAGCCTCAACCGCACCATTGCGGCGGCACGCGGCACACCGTCTACGGCGGTATTATCGCTTCGCTGATCGATTGCCATAGCTTGAATCTCGCGATCGCCCATGCCTATCGCGCCGAGCAACGCCCGATTGGCAGCGCGCCGCGCATTGGTTACGTCACGGCCAACATGAGCGTCTCCTACTTGAAACCGACGCCGATCGACCGGCCCATCGAGCTGCGCGCGCGGATGCACAAACTGGAGGGCCGCAAGGCGTGGGTGAATTGCACGTTGAGTTCGGCCGGCGAGGTGCGCGCCATCGGCGAAGTGCTCGGGATAAGAGTCAGCTGGGACTAAAAATATCCGAAGCCGGTTCCAAACGTTCCAATCGTTCTAAAGTTCCAGCCGTTTTCGGAAATTAAGAACGTTGAAACCTCTAAACGGGAGTATGGACTACACGACGCTAGGAAAAACCGGCTTACGCGTGAGCGTGGCGGGTTTAGGTTGCGGCGGCCCGAGCCGGCTCGGCATGCGTAATGATCCGCAGTCCGCCAACCATGCGGTTGGGTTGGTTAAACTGGCGTTGGATCTGGGAGTCAATTTTATCGATACCGCGCAATCCTACGGAACCGAGCCGATCGTCGGCAAAGCGATCCTGGGAATTCCACGGGAGCGCGTGATTCTTTCCACCAAAAAAACTCTCCCGGCTAAAGATCATAAGGATCCGGGAGCCGAAGTCGTCCGAGGTTTGGAGCAGAGTCTCAAGTTGATCGGCACGGACTACATCGATGTCTACCATCTGCACGGAGTTGAGCCGCAAGACTACCAATTCGCCAAGAACCGGCTTATGCCCGCCATGCGGCGGCTCAAGGAACAGGGCAAGATCCGCTGTATCGGCGTCACCGAGGGGTTCGTCCAGGACCCGTCGCATACCGTGCTGCAACGAGGTCTCGAGGAAGACCTGTGGGACGTGGTGATGGTCGGGTTCAATCTGTTGAATCCTTCGGCGCGCAAGTCCGTTCTCCCGCAGTCGCAGAGCAAAGGTGTCGGCGTGTTGAACATGTTCGCCGTACGCCGGGCGCTGAGCCGGCCCGACAGATTGAGAGAGTTATGCGCCGAGTTGATCGCCAAGGGCGTCGTTGCGAGGGACGCGCTCGACGAGAAAGAGCCGCTCGGCTTTCTGCTCAAACAGAGTGACGCCGCGACGTTGCCGGAAGCGGCCTATCGATTTTGCCGTCACGAGCAAGGCGTCGACGTGGTCCTCTCGGGGACCGGCAATCCCGAGCATTTGAAAGAAAACATCGCGGCGATCCTGAAACCGCCATTGCCGAAGCCGGCACTGGAAAAGCTTGCATCCCTGTTCGGCGCTCTGGACTACTTAACCGGCAATTAATGCCCGGATTCTTCCAGAACACCGCTTCGACGCTTCGACACCTTCGATCTTCCAACGCGTTCAGCCAGCCGTTCCGCCCTGGGGTCCCTGAAAAAGCTTCGAGTACTGCTCCCATGGCGCCGGCGGAACGCGCGTGGTTTTGAGATTCTCTTCCACATGAGCCACCTGTTTCATGCCGACGAGAGCGGTGGTGACGCCGGGCGTCGAGCGGACAAACTGCAGGGCGCGCTGGCCATCCGTGTCGAGGCCGTGAAAAGTTTCGCGGATCATATCCGGTAAATTGTGCGTCAGCTGGCCTTGGAGCACCGAGGCGCTGCACATGACCGCGATGTCCAGAGCCTGGGCCGCTTGGAGCAGTGTCAATTCCTTTCCGCCAACCGGCTGATTCGTGTTTGACAGCGCCTCGCTCATGGCAAGGTTGAGCGGCAGCTGGATCACTTTGAAGTGATGATCTTTGCCGCCGGCTCTTTCCGCCAGCTCGACGGTTCGCGCCAAAGACAGGTAGTCATTGGCCGTAGGCGGGTTGCGATAGCCGTTCCAGGTTGCGGTCCCGTACAAACGTATCTTGCCGGCCGCGACCGCTTGCTCCAGGGCCTCGAACGCCCAACACAGCCGATCTTCGAATTCCGGCCGCGCAACTTTCGTCAGCTGGCTTTCGGGATTGTGCACGTAATAGATGTCGGCGCAGTCAAGATCGAGATTACGCAAACTGCAATCGAGCTGGTGAATCAGATAGCGCGGCGTCATACAATGATAGCCGCCGACAATCTCGGATGCGGTGGCCAGCCCGGTGCCGACGAAAGTCTCTTCGAAATAGCTTCTCGGGTCTTTCGGCGGCGCACCGTCGAAAGGGAGAAAGCCGCCTTTGGTAGCGATGATCAACTCGTCGCGGCCGTAGCCGCGGTTGGCCAATTCCTTCAACGCCGCGCCGATCGAGCGCTCGCTGCGCTGGCACCGGTAGTTGATCGCAGTGTCGATGACGTTGCACCCCAATTCCACGGCCCGCATGACCGCGTCTCGGTAGAGCTGGTCGGTGGCATCATCGTGATTGCCGAGATAGGTGCCGATGCCGATGGATGACATCCAAACGCCGTGAGTCTGGCGAAAATGTTCCGCTGGAATGTTGTCGGCGAAACGCTTTCGATAGCGGTCGGTCCCTTCCGGCGTTGCCGCTCCAGAAAGTTTCATGATGCCCCCTTTCCTCTCACGCTAACCACGCCGCACGCGCTACGCCAGGTAGGTTCGCGGTCAAATTCATCGGCGCGCGGGCACTGACGTTTCGTCGCAGCTTAGGATGCCGGTAGGTCATGCGCGCCAGAACTTGCGCTTATCAAAATAGCTGGGGCGCGCAAGACGATCAAGCAAAAATTGTCTTCTCTAAGACCGGGGCTCGGCTAACGATACCCGTCGAGGAAGTACGATTGGTAGCTCGGGTGGCCAACCGTGATGGCAAGTGTCGACCACTCGCGGTTGGGCGTGGTGAAATTAGCCGGAGACTGCTGCCTAGAAGGCGTCTTTCATTTTTCTCACCGCGGCAAACACGGACACGGGGTCCATACGAGTATCAGGATTGGCGGACTTCAGCCGGGCTTGGATTTCTTTGCTGTCCCAACGCAGGAACGGGTTGGTTTGTTTCTCTTCCTCCAGGGTTGCCGGCACGGTCGGGGCGCCGCGCGAACGCAGCCCCTGAACGCGTTCGAAGCGCGAGACCAGCTTGGGATTTCTGGGTTCCACCGACATCGCGAAGCGCAGGTTGCTTTCGGTGTACTCGTGCCCGCAGTACACTTTCGTATTGTCCGGCAGGGCCATGAGCTTTTTGAGCGACGCATGCATCTGTTCCGGAGTGCCTTCAAAGAGACGACCGCAACCGGCGGTGAACAGGGTATCGCCGCAAAATAAATTATTCTCGAACAGATAGCCGACATGGCCGGTGGTATGGCCGGGTATGAACAAGACCTTGCCTTTGAGCTCGCCGACCTCTACTTGATCGCCCTCGTCGACGCCGCGCGTAAAGCCCGGAATCCGCGCACTGTCGCTCTTGTGTCCGTAAACTTCGGCCTTATGCCGCGCCAAGATCCCCTCGTTGCCGCCGGTATGGTCGCGGTGATGGTGCGTGTTGAGGACCGCTTTGAGAGCGACCTGCTCCTGGTCGATCCGAGCTAGAACAGGATCAGCTTCGGACGGGTCGATGATCGCGGCAGCTTTGGTTTTTTCGCACACCAACAGATAAGCGTAGTTGTCGCGCAGCAACGGAATTTGAACGATCTTCATAGTTTTTGATGAAAGCGGGGAGTTCGAATCAGGTCCCGATTTTATGCGGATGTCGCAAAATTTTCAATGCGACGAGCGACAATTTATTTGACTTGACCTCAGCCGCACTTCCCGATAGTGAGCTTATCATGATTCGCGCGGGCGTAGGCCACAGCCAACGGCAATCCACCGAGGATGCGGTGAAAGACGCCGCTAGCGCTGCGTTGCAACAGGCCGGCGCGACGCGGGCGGACTTGGCGATGATTTTTTTCACCGCCGACCATGCCGGCCATCCACGCGAGCTGGTTTCGTCGCTCACTCATTCGGTCGGCACCGATTGTGTGGTCGGCTCGAGCGGCGCCGGAGTGTTGACCGGGAAAGGTGAAATCGAGGGCGGCAGCGGCGTGGCGGTCCTCGTCATCGCCGCCGAGGAGATCGTCGGCCGGCCGTTTATCTTCGAACCGCTGCGCGGCAACGAAGCGAACTTGGGCGCCAGCTTCGGTGAATTCCTCGCCAGTACCCAAGATGAAGCGTCGCTGATGATCTTGCTTCCCGATTCCTACAACGGCAATCCGCAGCCTTTGCTCGCCAGCATGGCCAGAAAAGCCGGCTTCCATCCAGTGGTCGGCGCGGGTTCCACCGAAAACGGCGCCGCGGGAGCGACGTTTCAACTCTGCGGTGAGAAGCTTGCCACCAATGCGATCGCCGGAGCGTATCTCTCCGGCGATTTCAACCTCCACGTCGATATCACCCAGGGATGCCAGCCGATTTCGCCCCCCATGGTGATTACCAAGGCCGAGGGAAATCTCATTCACGAAATCAATCAGCGTCCGGCGCTCGAAGTGTTCGCGCGCCTGCTCAAGGGGCCTTTGGCCGAAGATCTCAGGCGTGCGCTGATGGTCCTATTCGTCGGACTGCCGGCCAATCGCGAAGAGAACAGCGTGGCCGCGGGAAAATACTTGGTCCGCAATATTGTCGGCTTGGACGGGGAAAAAGGCGTTATCGGCGTGGCTGATCAGGTGAGCGAAGGCGAGGCGATGATCTTTGCCATGCGTGACGGCGAGCGCGCCCGCGGCGATCTCGATCAGATGCTACAACGCCAAGCGCAGACGCTCGGCGGAAAACAACCGGCGCTGGGCTGGTATTTCAACTGCTGCGCGCGCGGCAGCTCGCTCTACGGGATTCCCGACATCGACGCGGCGTATATCCGCCGCGCCCTCGGCGATTTCCCGCTGATCGGCATGTTCGGCGGGTACGAGCTTGCGCCCCTGGGGCAAGCCAATCATTTGTTCGCCTATACCGGTGTGTTGGCGTTGATCACGGCAAACGACTAACACCCGTTCAAAGGTTCAACGGGAATAATTTGCAACGCGAGAACTTTGGGAACCGGTATGAGCCGCGCTATCGGGTGAGCCGCTTACGTTTGTTGTTGAGATAGTCAACGACGATGTAGTTGCCCATCTGATCGGGCGTCGTGTAAAAGACCCGGCCGGTGTTGAGCCGCGACAGTTGATCGACAAATCCCTGCCGGTAGAAGTCCGCCCCGAGCATAAAGGTATTGATCTTAATGCCGCTTTGGGTGCAGCGCTTCACTTCCTTGAGTGTTTCATGAACTATCCGGCTGTGCAGCAGCGCCGAACCCCAGCCGCTATGCAGCCGGCCGCCACGATCGAGCGTCGCCGCAGTCGGTTCGCCATCCGTGATCAGAATGATTTGCCGGTTGGCGCTGCGGTTCGATCCGAGCAGTTGGCGCGCATAGCGCAACGCTTCTTTGATATCGGTACCGTGCTCCATGAAATAGGTGAGCGACACAATCGACGGCAGATCTTCGGCCTGGATCAGTTTGGCGTTGGAACGAAACGCCACCAAGTGCAGGGTATCCTGCGGATATTTGGTTTGAATCAACCGATGCAGTGCGAGCGCCACTTTTTTGCCGGCATGGAGGGCGTCGTTCATCAGCATCGAATAACTGACATCGATCAAGAGTGCGGTTTCGCTGACGGTGGAATGCTCGACGCGATGCACCGAGAAATCATCCGGCGCGATCGTGAGCGGCTCGCCTGCTTTGCGCTTCTCTAACGCATTCAACAAAGTTTCGCCGATGTTGACATTGAGCGGATCGCCGTATTCGTACGGCTTGGTCTCTTCCGTGGGTTCGCCCTGAGACCCGCGCAGCGAGGTGGCGTGATTGCCCCAGCGGCCTTTGTTGAGCATTTGAAAAATTTCTCGCAGCGCCTTGTCGCCGATCTTGCGCATGCCCTTGGGCGTCAGCCGCAGGCCTTGGCCGGTGCGGACGATATAGCCTTCGTCTTCAAGGGTCTGCTCGACCCCTTTTAAATACTGTAAGTGCTCGTAGGCTTCTTCGCCGAGAATTTGGCGGAGTTCTTCAAGATTGAGCTCGGCAGGGTCGCCCATGCCGCGTTGGCCCCATCGGAGAAACCGCTCGAGACCGCGTAACTGGCTGAGTATCTGCCCGGCGTCGCCCATGCCCATGCGCTCGGAACCCTGAAAAGAGAACTGGTTCATCAACTGCTCCAGTTGCTGCATCTGGCTCATCATATCGCTCAGCTGCTGCAACTGCTCCTGGGTCATGGAATCGAGGTTGTCCAACATGCTTTCCAGGTTGTTGACGGCGTTGTCCATCATGCTCGGGAGATTTTTCAGAAAATTTTCGTCTTCCAAAAGCTTCTGCATGCGGTCGAGCATGTCCATCATGGCCTGCGGATCCTGGCCGGTCATGTTCGGATTGCCCTGCATACCGCGCTCGGCGATTTGATTCTTCAGCCGTTGCTGCAGTTCCCGATAGCGCTGGTAGGCTTCCTGCATTTTTTGGTTGAGCTCGTCCATGCGGTCGGCGAACTTGCCCGACATGCGCTCCATGAAGTTGCGCATCTGATCATGGTAGGCCTCGAGCTTTTCCGCCAACCGGTTGAGCTTTTCGCTCAATGCGCGTTGCTCTTCCGCCGTCAATTTGAAGGAATCGGGTGAATATTTGTTGAGCAGCTCACGCCGTTTCTCGTCCGCTTCGCGGAGAAAATCGCGCATGCCTTTGACCGAGCGTTGGCCGTCCTCGGAAGTGAAGCCGCGACGCATCAAATCGCGCAGCGCGCGCCGCACGCCTTCTTCTTCGAGCAGATGGTCGGAGAGGTGCTTGAGGAGATCGTCCGTCGTTGGAAAGACGACTGTTTGGGTGCCGTCCCACTGAGTGTAACGATGGATTCTCATTTGCTTTTGACTATAGCGCAGTTTGGTGGTGATGCAAACCCCGAGTCACGGCGCAAAGCGCACGATTCCAGAGCAACTTGGAAAGGCCGCCGACCCTTTGGAATTGCCCCAAACATCGTATAGAAAATGACACAGCGGGGATCCAAGCATGCGGCATTTTCAATTTGTCATCATCGGAGCGGGGTTTGCGGGCGCCGCCACCGCGTATCACCTGACACGGCGTGGCCTGACCGACATAGTTGTCCTGGAGCAGGAGAGCATTCCGGGCTTTCATTCCTCCGGACGCAACGCGGCGATGGTGCGCCAATGCGTGCCGGATCCCGAGTTAGCGACGCTGACACGGGACGGCGCCGCGTTTCTGCGCCAATTGCCGGATGACTGGCCGGAGCCGGTGGATTTCAAACAAAATGGATCGCTGCTGCTCGGTGCCGGCGCAAGCTGGATCAAACTTCAAAACGATGCCGAAATCGGCCGGCGGCTCGGCATCGATGTTGAGTTGTGGACGCCCGAGCGGGCGAAGCGACATGTGGCTGTTTTGAAAGGTGCCGATTTCGAAGGCGCGGTGTGGTGCGGCAGCGACGGGGTCGTCGACATTCATGCGCTGCTATCAGGTTACCTGAAAGCGGCAGCCAGCAAGGGCGCGTGCATCTATTATGGCGCTGGAGTTCGCTCGATTAGCGGCGGCGCCGGCCATGACTTTGAAGTCATAACCGACCGGGAGACGATCCGGGCAAAAACCGTCATCAACGCCAGCGGCGCTTGGGCGAACGTGATTGCCGAGATGGCGGGAGCGCGAGCGCTGCCGGCGCGCCCTTGCCGGCGCCATCTCTTCGTATCGCCGCCGATCGAGTGGGTCGACCCCGGCTGGCCATTCGTGTGGGATGTTGCCCACGATATCTACTTTCGTCCGGAAGGCGCGGGCCTGCTCCTGTGTCCCTGCGATCAGACCGAATTGCCTCCGGGAGATCCCCCCGTTGAGGACAGCGTCAGAGAGTTACTGGCGGAGAAGATCGATCGGTTTATGCCTGGGCTATCGGGCGTGAGCATTCATAAAGGGTGGGCCGGCGCTCGAACCTTGACCGCCGATGGCCGGTTCATCATTGGCTGGGACCGGCAGATCGAAAATTTCTTTTGGATCGCCGGGCTCGGCGGCCATGGCATGACCTCCAGCTCGGCCGTTGGCGCGCTCGCCGCCGAGCTCTTGATCGGCGGTCGGGAAAAAAAATCGCCGCCATTTACACCGGAGCGGTTCGCGGTTAACTAGGCCGCGATGCGGATTAAGGCGTCCTCGGAGGGTGCGATGGGCCTACGAATTGAACTCGGGAAAAAATACGCTACGGAGGAGGCGAAGGCGATCGTCGATCACCTTTACTCCGGGGTGCGCGAGCGCTGGGAGATTAAAGTCAACCAGATGCCATTTATGCGGCAGCTCATGTCCGGCGAGCTACCGCTGAGTACTCTGCAGATATTTTTCCGCAACTGGGGCGCGTATACGATCGAGATCAATACGCTCACTGCTTGCACGTATCATCGGAATCTCGCGTTTCTCAAAGTCAACCGCGATCTGATGGGGCCGATCGGCGAAAAGATCGCCGACGAATTCATTCACCCGAAGCCACCAGGGCATTTCCTTGTCATGTTGCAAACGGCGCAGGCATTCGGTTTGACCGAAGACGAAATTTTCACCACGCCGATGCTGGCGGAGTTTCGCGGTAAGATCGATTTCATGCGCAGTATCGTCTATGAAGGCACTGCGGCGGAGTGGTACGCGGCGGTGACGACCGAAGAGCAGATCGGCCACTGGTCGGCGGCGTGTTACAAGGCGCTAACGACGCACTACGGCTTTGACCGCGACAAGGCGACGTACTTCGCCACCCACGTCGAAGCCGACCTGACGGAACACGAAGAGGGAGTCATGGGTCACGCGAGCTTCAACCGTATGGCGCTGCAGCGCCTGCTGGAAACCGGCATGGCCGACGAGCGGCCGACCTATGGGCTGGACTATTGCGCCATGACTTCGGTCGATCTCCATGGCGTGATGCTGCGTGCGGCGATGGAAGCGGCAGCGCGGGGCTGACGGGATCGAATGGAGAGCTGCAACCATCGAATGTGTATGGCGGAACTAAAGAGGATTCACCCTACATGGCGCAAGGCAGACGAAATTCAGAGCATCTGGCTTACGTGTGGATTTCGCGCTATGTACGGTGAAAACACGTAAGGCAAAGCGCCGGAGATTTTTATGGTGGAACAAATTCGCGGCATCGTGCTTCCCAGCCCGACGGTGTTCTTGGAGGACGGCAGCGTCGACGAAAAGCTCATGCGCGCGCTCACCGATTGGTATCTCGCTTGCGGCGTGCATGCGCTCTTCGTACTGGGCTCTTATGGTCAAGGACCGGCGATGACGCCGGATGAACGGAAAAAAGTCGCCGAGGCTATTGTCCAGCAGGTAAAGCATCGCGTGCCGGTCATTGTTCACGTCGGTGCCGTCGATCCCTATACGGCCATCGATCTAGGCAAACATGCCAGAGCGATCGGAGCGGAAGCGATTGGCCACGTCGGTCCGTATTATTATGCCGATCGCTCGGAGTACGAGATCATCGAGCACTTCAAGATGGTCGATCGTGCGGTAGGCTTACCGATACTCGTCTATAACAATCCGCGCTATTCGGGCTACAACATTCACCCATCGTTGATGGCGCGTCTGGTCGAAGCGGTGCCGCGAATTTTCGGTGCCAAGTTGGCCATGGGTAGCGTCGACGAGGCGATGGCGTACATGAAAATCGTCAAGGCGCCGTTCGCAACCTACGCGCTGGCGAGCAATCTGGTCTCGGCCATGGCGGTCGGCGTTGCCGGCACGATCAGCCCACCCCTGGCGGTGACGCCGGAAATCGGCGTCGAGCTGGTGCGCGCCGTCGAAGCGGGCAACAGCGCCGAAGCTTTGGCGTTGCAAAAGACGGTGATTCGCATCCATGATATCTTTTTGCGCCTGGCGGGCCCGTTCGGCCGCACAATCTACTGCGAGGCAATGCGCTTACGCGGCTTCGATGTCAGGATGTATCCGCGCTGGCCGACGAAGCCGCTCAGCCGGGAGGGATATGACGAACTGCGGGATCTCTTTACCGAGCTCAATCTCGTCAAGTCGCCGGCCAAGGCCAAGAGCGCGTAGCCAAGGCAATTTAACAGGATTGATCGTTGTATGAAAAATCGGTTCACGATAGCTCTATTCGTCACCGCCTGCCTGGGATTGAATCTGTCTATTTCCGCGTCGGCTCAGGAACGCGTGCGCCTCGCCTTGTCCGTGCGCAATGTCGTGTTCCTGCCATTCTACTATGCCAAAGACACGAAGATCTTCGAGAGGCATGGGCTTAATGTCGAGATCGTGCAGATGCGCAGCGATCTACAGCTCGCTGGGGTGGCTTCCGGCGAGGTTGATTATACGCCCTCGATCGGTCCGGCGGGCGCCGCCTTCGCCAACGGCATGCCGTTGAAAGCACTCGCGGTGCTCTATCACGCGCCGCTCTTTTCTCTGGTCACCCCGGCCAGCGTTGCCGGC
>DATBMR010000084.1:0-3775 GCA_036554745.1 Binatia bacterium | reverse complement strand
CGCTCGCTGCGCAGTTCGGATAGGCGATACCCTCGATAAGGCGGTGCTCGAAAATCCAAAATCTAAAATCCAAAATGACTTATCTGGCTTTCCCTTCTTCTTCGAGCAGGCGCGCGAAGTCGCGTATGGCCTGCGGCCCGGAACGGCGATGCACTTCGGCGCTGATCTTTCGGTTCCGCAGTAAGCCGACGATCCTTTCCGAGTAGCAGAAGCGCACCAGTTTATTGCGCGCTTCCGCGCTTCCGCTTTCTCCCGGGTGTGTCTCGCGGCTGTAGACCAGGAAAAACTCGAATCCCTTTTTCCGGTACCGCGTGTAGAGCGAACGGTTCGTTGGTTTGCCTGCTCTGAGCTGGGTGACAGTCGCGCAGCAAGTTATACTGCCGAACATCAGTACAACGTGCGATTGACCGCGAAACTGACTCAGGAACACAGAGCGTCCGTGCAAGTCGGGTAATTTAAAATCCGGCGCCGGCGTGCCCACCCGAATTTCAGCTGTCAACGGAATCTTTCGGGTAGCGAACTCAATCAGTTGCAAGAATTTCCGGTTGCACGCCCATGCTCACAGCCATATAGTCCGGTCAGCCGAGCGAAATTTCGAGGAATCATCATGCACGATCTGATTCTAAGAGGCGGACGTATTTACGACGGCTCGGGTTTACCGTCGTTCATCGGAGATGTTGCGATCACCAAGGGGCGCATCGCCGAGATCGGCAGAATCAACGGTCCCGCGGATCGTGCGCTCGACGTCGATGGTCTGGCCGTTGCGCCGGGGATCATCGACTTTCATACCCATTTCGACGCACAACTTTGGTGGGATCCGCTGGCATCGTCATCGACCGATCACGGCGTGACGACCGTGGTGATGGGCAATTGCGGGCTTACGCTCGCGCCGTGCAAGCCCGAGGGGCGCGACGCCCTCATCGGCACCTTTGTGCGAGTCGAAGCCATGCCTCGCGAGAGCCTGCAAGCCGGCATACCTTGGGAATGGACGACCCACGGCGAGTTTCTTGACGCGCTCGAGCGTAGGCCGCTCGGTTTGAATGTCGCCACCCTCGTCGGCCATTGCGCGGTACGCCAGTATGCCATGGGCGAAGCGAGCGTCGAACGCGAAGCGAACGACATGGAGATTTCCGAGATGGAAGCGCTCGTTCGCCAAGGCATGTCGGCCGGCGCTTTCGGCTTCTCGACCAATTCCAACCAGAGCCACTATCGAGAGGACGGTAAGCCGGTGGCCAGCCGCTTCGCCGGACTCACTGAGATCGCGCGTTTGTGCCGCGCCGTCGGTGAGAGCCGGCGCGGCCTCGTGCAGTTCACCCATGGCGCGTTCGCCACCCCCGAGCACGTCGCGCGCATCAGCGAGTGGTACGACACGATTCTCAAAGAAACCCGCCGGCCGCTGATTGGCGAGAGCATCCGCCACCGCTGGAGCGAACCGGATTTATGGCGCAAGCAGTTGAACGACGTCGAAGAGCGCTGCCGGCAAGGTTATGCGGCCTATGCGATGACGAGCACGCGCCCGTCGCTCCGCCGTTGGAACCTGATGGAGTCGAACCGTCTCGACGAAATCCCCGAGTGGCAGAGTCTCATGTCCATGCCCTTGGAGCTCCGCAAGGAAAAGCTTCACGATCCGCAAACGCGCGCCGCGCTCGCCGAAGCAACGACCGTAGGCAAACCGATCAATTTCTGCCGGCGGTGGGATGGCATCTCGGTCAAGAAAGCCGCACGTGCCGAAAACCAACATCTCGCAGGCAAAACCATCGACGAATTGGCACGGTTGCAGGTAAAGCCACCCATCGACGCTTTCTTGGACCTAGCGCTCGCCGAAGATCTAGCGACGACCTTCGAGGATTCTGTGACCCAGGGAGACATGCAGGCAGTAAAGGAGATCTTCAGCAACCCACACGTGCTGCTCGGCCAGTCCGATGCCGGCGCCCATGTCGCCAGCGGCAATCCCGGCTTCGGTTACTCGACGATCATGCTCGCCCACTGGGTGCGCAGGCATCGGGTCATGAGCCTGGAAGAAGCGATCAAAAAACTGACTTTCCTGCCCGCGTCGTTGTTCGGCATTTACGACCGTGGGCTCCTGCGCCGCGGCATGGCCGCCGATCTCTTCGTCTTCGATCCCGAGAAGATCGATTTGGCCGCGCCGGAAAAAGTCACTGATCTCCCCGAAGGCGCTCCCCGTTACACTCAGCGCGCCAGGGGAATTCACTACACCATCGTCAATGGTTCCGTGCTCATGAAAACCGGTACCCACACCGGAGTCTTTCCCGGGAGAGTGTTGCGCAGTGTTTAGTTTGAGCCGAATCGCTTCTATGAAGAGCGCGTCCTTACGTGCGCCGCGCCTCAACGGAGACCGAAAATCTCCTTCCACAGCTTTTCGTACTTGGGGTAATCCTTCACGTCCTGCTCGCCCAGCGGATAGACTCTCGCCGGGCGGGTTTTCTCGACCGGCTCGACCTTCGGATGCGCGGGCAGACGGCCGCCTTGCGCGTAGACTTTCTGGCCTTCTTCACTCGCAGTCCAGCGAGCGAAGAGCAGAGCCGTGTTGGGATGCGGCGCGCTTTTCATGATGGCGGTAGCGTCGATATCGCCGGTTCCTTCCGTCAGCATATAGTCCACCGGCGCGCCTTTTCGTTTGCGCGCGGGGTAATGGTGCGAGTAACAAGTCACGCAAGCTGCCGCTTGGCCGGCGACCAGGAGCTCGGCGAGCTGCGAATGGCCTTTGTGGAATTCGACATTGTTGGCGGCGATCCGTTTGAGCAACGCCACAGCCTTTTCGTCGCTTTTATATTTGTGTTTCGCCAAACCCAGCAATAATTGGAAATCCCGCGGTTCGGCGATCAGCCGTTTTTTCCAGCGCGGATCGGCGAAGTCTTCGAACTGCTTCGGCTCTTCCTCCTTTTTGACCGTGTTGGTGTTCCACGCGGGGACGATATAGATCAGATCGGTCGCGACCCAGGTTGTTCCCTTGAGCTCTGCCGGGTAGGCATCGGCCTCGGGATAGAGTTTCTCGACAAAGAGGCCCTGGCTCTGGACGCGAATCATGCCGTCGAGCAGAGTCTGAAAAACATCCGCAATAACCTTGCCGCCGCGCGATTCAGCGATGATCCGTGCCGCCAGTTGATCCGACGTCGCGTCAACATGATTGACCTTGATCCCCGGAAAACGCTTTTCAAAAGCCGGAAGGATAGTGGCGGCATTGACCTGCGCGAGGGTAGCGTAGAAATTGAGTGTGCCGCCTTCCGTCAGCGCCTTCTTGTAAATCTCGTCGAGCGTCTGTGCCCGCGCCGAAACAACTCCACACAACAGCAGCGCCATGACGCAGAGATACTTTATAGTTCTCATCTTGTCCTCCTCCTCGAGTCAGAGCACAGCTGGACGACCGAGTAGCCTTTATGCAGCCGCTTTACCAGGCGTGCACACCGATCGTCAAGGATTAGAAAATTCGGCCGACTCGCAGGCCTATGCGCTACAGGCGAAAAACATGCTGCGCGTGCCGCGCACGTCGGTCGACGGCCTGCGGACGATTCTCGAGGGCATGGAAAAACTCCCCGGCGCCCCGGCATTGCGACACGCTCGGCGTGTTGCTATTTTGTCTCCGGCTCCAGAGCGACTCAAATGCGTCACAGGAGAATAGGATGGCCATTTTGAAGACCACCGGTCTTGTTGCCGGCCATTACGAGTGCCGCTCCCTGGCGGAAACGCTGCCGGTTTTTACCGATCTCCTGGCGATGGAAGTGATCGATCAGAAGCCGGGCCAAGCCACCCTCAA
>DATBMR010000083.1:0-4486 GCA_036554745.1 Binatia bacterium | reverse complement strand
GCTTCTTTAGCGACGGGCTCGTGCCGATGAGTCCATACTAGACTAGGCAAACGGTTGTTTTCATGCCTACGCCGTGCTCCTGCTTGCGATCGATCACGGTGGTCGCGCGATCTCAGAAGGGCCACACCATCAGTGCAGGGTGTTTGATAATTCAAGCGCTCGCCGTCCTCAGTGGATTGACAGGGCACCAATGCGCTAGCGGAGGGTGGCCATGAGATCTCGTCTGGCGAATTTTTGGGAAACATTGTCTTCGAGTTTGTGGTTCGTGCCGGCCACTATGACGATTCTCGCCTTCGCTCTGGCGACCGCCAGCATCGCCCTCGATGAAGTCATTGTGGAAAAGACAGACTGGACTTACGGCGGCGGTCCCGAGGGCGCCCGGGAGGTTTTGTCGGCGATCGCGTCCTCGATGATTACTGTGGCGGGAGTCGCGTTCTCAGTCACCATTGTTGCCCTGACGCTCGCCTCCCAACAATTCGGCCCCCGACTCTTGCGCAACTTCATGCGCGACCGCGGCAACCAAGTCGTGCTCGGCACGTTTATCGCCACTTTTACCTATTCGCTGATTGTGCTGCGCACTATTCGTAGCGATGAAGCGCAATTCGTCCCGCACATTTCCGTTACAGTGGGCATCGCCTTAGCCCTCGCAAGCCTCGGCGTGTTGATCTATTTCATCCATCATGCGGCCGTGAGCATTCAAGCCCGGGAAGTCATCGCCATGGTGGCCGCTGATCTGACGGAGGGAATAAATCGACTCTTCCCGGACACGTTGGGCCATCCGGAGAGCGTGAGTGAGCAGGAGTTGCGCCCGGAGGACGCCCGACGATTCGAGCGCGAAGCGATGATTCCATGCGCCCAGACTGGTTACCTACAGTCTATCGATACCGACCGATTGATGGCGGTTGCCGCCGAAAACGATTTGATTTTTCTTCTGCCCTGCCGGCCCGGTGATTTTATGATCGAGGGCAGTAAGCTGATGCAAGTCAAGCCGCGTCCCGACGAAAGAATATTTGGTAAAATTCACACCTGTTTCATCGTCGGTGACGAGCGAACACATTTACAGGATATTCAGTTCACCATCCATCAGCTCGTCGAAATCGCCGTACGCGCTTTGTCGCCCGGTATCAACGATCCGATCACGGCGATAAACTGCATCGACCGTCTTGCCGCGGCGCTCTGCCGGCTGGCGCAACGGTCGATGCCATCGGCGTACCGCTATGACGATCACGGCCAACTTCGCATCGTGGTAGCGCGGCCCGTTCGTTTCAGCGAAATGGCCGATAGTGCGTTCGACCTGATTCGACAGTATGCGCGTTCGAGCGTGGCGGTCACGCTTCGGCTCCTCGAAGCGATCACTCTCGTCGCCCAGTGCGTGCAAAGAGAAGAGGATCGTGCGGCGCTATTCAACCAGGCGCTGATGATCGAGCGCGGCAGCCACGACGGTATTCCTGAAGAACGTGACCGCCAGAAGGTCCAGGAACGTTTCCGTCAGGCGGTCTTGGTGCTGCAAGAGTGCCGGCGAGAAGTAACAAGCCGAAGCGCCGTCGGGTAGGTTTCGATCGAGTTCTTGCAACCAGAAAGCTGCGGGGTTTAGCGGTTCTCCTGCTGTCGGGATGAGCGTTGGTAATACCGATGGTTCAGGATCTGCCGGTTTTGCGTTGATAAACCAACAAGCGAAGCGTGCCCGGAGCCAATTGCCTTTTACGATCTTGCCTCGGCAACGACACTGGCTCTCCTCGAGTCGAGAGGCGTGCCTCTCACATGCGCCGCAAGCGGGCCGGATGGTTACTCATCACGGGAACATGGCCGGTGGCTCGACAGCGCTCGCGGCTTGCGAAATCGTCCTAATGGCATATCCTTTGCCCATGGGCGAGGGACGCGTTCGGCGCAAGCGAATGAGAGCGCATTGTCATATCGATGCGAGCGCTTATGAATAATGTCGCGCCGACCTTAAACCATTCCGCAATCATCTTGGCCGGCGGAAGAAGCTCCCGCATGGGCCAAGCCAAAGCGCTGTTGATGTTTGACGGCGAGCCTTTAATCGCTCACGTGGTACGGATGCTGCAGCGACTCTTCAGCGAGATCGTCGTGGTCGCGTCCCCTGACCAAGAACTGCCCGGTTTGCCAGTGACGCTGGTGCGCGATGACGTTGCCTTTCAAGGACCGGTGAGCGGCATCTATCATGGTGTTAACGCATCGAGTGCATCGATCAGTTTTGTCTGCTCCTGCGACCTGCCGTTTGTAAATCTGCCGCTCGTTTCCTATCTCGTGTCTCAGGTTGGGGGCTATGAGGTTGTGGTTCCATACTGGGAGGGACGTTTTCAGCCGCTCTTCGCGATCTACCGAAAAACGGTGGCACCTTATTTGAGAGCTCAGCTAAACCGCGGCGAGCTGCGGCCGGTTTTTCTCTTTGACAAAGTTCAAACACGAAAGATCGACCAAGAGGAAATCCGCGACTACGATCCCGAGGGCTTGAGTTTTTTCAACATGAATACGCCGCAGGACTATGAAGCGGCGCTGCAAAAATGGCGACAGCTTCATGGCGCCGCTTCGCGCCCGGAGCAATCCATCGCTTGTACAGTCGAACTGTTCGGCGTCGCGCGCCTGCGGGCACAGACGAAAGCCGTGACGTTGGAACTACCGACAAACGCCGATCTCGTGAAGGTGTTTTCTATGTTGGCCGACCGTCTACCCGCGTTGGTCGGCAGCGTGATCACGCCGGACAGGCAGCGCCTTGTCGACGGTCAGGCTTGCAACATCAATGGACTGGATTTTGTTCGCGACTACGGCACCAAACTCCACGCCGGCGATCGGATTCTTATCCTTTCGGCGGATGCGGGGGGATAAACATGTACGGCTTTCACGGGCGCTTGCTTCACGTTGATCTGAGCACGGGAAAAAGCTCGTGGCGTGAGATCGAGGAAGCACGTCTGCAAAAGTTCCTGGGCGGGGTCGGACTCGGAACCAGCCTGCTTTATGAGTTCTGTCCAGCGAATGTCGAACCATTTGCCGCGGAGAACCCGCTCATTTTTAGCAGCGCGCCGTTGGTCGGGACCGGTCTCACGACCACAGCCAAATATGCCGTTGTGACCAAATCTCCGCTCACCGGTTTGATCGCCGATTCGCTGTCCTCGAGCTTCTTTGCGCTGGAGCTCAAGCGTATCGGCATCGATGCACTGGTCATTACCGGGAGGGCGCACGCGCCGGTTTACCTTTTTGCTTCGGAACAACACGTCGAATTGCGCAGCGCTGGCGATCTCTGGGGCAAACCGGCGAGCGAGGCTGAAACGCTCGTTCGCGCCAAACATGATGTGGCCGTGAGAGTGGCCGCGATCGGCTTGGCGGGTGAAAAACTCGTGCGCTATGCGACTATCAGCAATGAAGGGCGCCACGCCGGGCGCGGCGGGGTCGGCGCGGTCATGGGCGCGAAAAACCTGAAAGCCGTGGCATTGCGAGGTCAGGCTCAAGTCGCGGTAGCTGATCCGACTGCCGTAGCGGCTATCGCCGCCGCCCTGCGCGAGCGCAGCGTCGGAACGCTAACCGCAAAATATCGGGAGATCGGCACGGTCGCCAATCTGGCGGTGTTCAACCAGCTGGGCACGCTGCCGACGCGCAATTTTCAACAGGCGAGCTTCGAGCAAGCTGAAAGGCTGAGTGGCGAAAGTTTGACGGAAAACAGCTTTAGCCGAAAGCATGGCTGCGCGTCATGCACGATCCGCTGTGAGAGGCTCTTTAAATCGCTTTCCGGGGACGAACAGCGGCTGGAGTATGAGAGCCTCTATGCCCTCGGCCCGTTGTGCGGCATCGACGATCCAGAAACCGTTTTACAGGCGGCGCGACTATGCGATCACTACGGCATCGACACGATCAGCACCGGCGCAACGTTGGCGTGGGCGATGGAGTGCGGCGAGAAAGGGCTACTTCCGGCGGCGGCGGCGTGCGGGTTGCGCTTCGGTAACGGTGCGTCGGTGCTTCAGATGATTGCCCAGATCGCGGAACGCCGGGACTTGGGGTCCCTGCTCGCCGAGGGGTCGCGACGCGCCGCCGCGCACGCCGGCGCGGCATCGGCCTTTTGCGCGATGCATGTGAAGGGACTTGAGATGCCCGGATACGAGCCACGCAGTTTGAAGACCATGGCTCTGGGTTTGGCGGTAAGCCCAAGAGGCGCCTGTCACAACCGCTCCGGCGCCTATGAAGCTGATTTCTCCGGCGACGTCGATCGTTTGAACGGCGACACTAACCGGGGTTCTCTGGTTAAGGCGTCGGAAGATTTCAACGCCACTCTCGATTCGCTGATCGTATGTAAGTTCTTGCGCAAGTGCTTCGATGACTTTTATGGCGAGTCGGCGGAACTACTGCAACGAGTCACCGGATGGAGATATTCGGATAATGACATGCGCCGGACGGGCGAGCGTATCAACACACTAAAAAAGCTTTTTAACATCCGGGAGGGCTGGCGACCTTCGGATGATTGGTTGCCGGAAAG
>DATBMR010000072.1:0-23090 GCA_036554745.1 Binatia bacterium | reverse complement strand
TGACCGGAGTGCCTTGTCTCGGCGAGTCGTCCCACCATGGCGTGCACAAATTCCTTCCATACGAAGTATTCGAAAAGGAGTTCGACATTCGCTTAGTCGAGCGACTGTTATCGATGTGATCGGCGGAGCCTCACTTGGAGGGTAACCACAAGAATCATAAAAATTCGCGATATCGTTGCAGTCATCGCTATAGTTGTAGGTTTCGCTGCCAGCAAATCGATTCACGCCGCCGAAAAGGTGATTATTTCCTACAGCAGCCGGAGCTATGCGTTCTTGCCGGCACACGTCGCGGCGTGGCGAGAGATTCCTACGATTCGATTCTCCCGTCGTTTAGCCCGGACGGCAGCACCGTCGACAATACCTTCGCGTTTGCCATCGAGTCGCGCAAAGGGACCGTGGAACAGACAAGCAGATTCCGCTCTTTCAGGTGCGGGACCTGACGTTATTGAAGGAAGTACAAAAGGACTTGAGGCTTCACTGATTCAGCATTTCCTTTTGAATTGATTGGTAGAACAAAATGACGTTCGCCTAAGGTATAGTATTTAATGGAACGAGTTGTCCATACAGCGAAGCGCGTTTAGACCATTATTTTTATATTTTAAAATGAGATTATTGACAGTAGCACTCGGCCTGATATATGTTCGCACTATGAAAACACAATTGGTGAAGGGCATTGCCCTGGCCTCATTGGTTACCGTGCTGGCAGCTCCGGCTTACGCGCAAACGGCACCCGGCAATCAACCTGCCGAGGAGGGCGTAAGCGAGGAGGCCGGCTACGGTGTGGGAGCGGCACTGGCGAGCGTGCTCTATATCCCGGCGAAGGTGACCTACGCGGGATTAGGCTTGCTGACCGGCGGGCTTGGCTACGTCCTGACTGGTGGCAGGGCTGACGTTGCCAACAACATCATCTACCCGGCGGTAGGCGGTCACTATGTCGTCACGCCCAACCATCTGAAGGGAACCGAGCCGATCTACTTCGTCGGCGCGCCGCCCCCAGAGAGTTCACCGCGGGCTGATGTTCCGTCATCGGCTACGACCGTGACTCGCTAACACCGAAGCAAACTCCGCGCTTCGAACTTTTTATAAAATCCAACAGGGTCGACACATCATCGTTGACCCTGCCGGATTGTTCTATTTCTTTCACCGCCAGAGCGAGATTGCGTCCTTTCCGGAACAATATCCGGAAAACCTCGCGAATCGCACGGATTCTTTTTTCGTCGAACCCAGCGCGTTTTAGCCCGACGAGGTTCACACCCCGAACCGTGTGCTGCCAGTCGATTACCGCGAATGGCGGTACATCCCGACTCGTCCCGCTTAGGCCCCGCATTAACGCGTAGTCGCCGATTCTAACGAACTGGTGGACGACGCAGTTGCCGGAAATGAAAACATAGTCGCCGACCTCCACATAGCCGCCGAGCAGAGCCCCATTGGCCAAGATGACTTCGTTGCCGACCTTGCAGTTGTGGCCAATGTGGGCGGTCGCCATAAGAAAGTTATTACTGCCGATCGTTGTTGCAGAGCCGGCGGCGGTGCCGCGATGGATTTGCACATGCTCGCGAATAATATTTTTGCTGCCGATCCGCAGATACGATTCTTCTCCGCGATACGCCTTGTCTTGCGGCGCATCACCCAGGACGGCGCCAAAGTGAATTTCATTATGTTCACCGATCTCGGTCCAGCCGGTGAGGTAGGCATGCGCCATGACGCGCGTGCCACGCTTGATCTTAACTGGGCCGTCGATGACGACATAGGGACCGATCTCCACGTCGGAATCGATCTCTGCCTTCGTATCAATGATCGCAGTCGGATGAATTTTCATGGAAGCGAAAAGTTGCTTCTAGCGCGACGAGCAGAGAGCAATAGAGAAGATCCTTCGCTAACGTTCAGGACGACAACGTCAAACGTCAAAATTTACGGCCGCGTAGCTTGGACCGTGATCCCAGCACGGTCCGGTGAATCAGAGTTCTTCGTTGTCCTCTTCGTCGTCCTGGATCTCCGCCTTTTCACCGGGGAGGCGATAACGTTCCTCTACCCAAGCGCCGAGATCGATCAACTGGCAGCGCTCCGAACAAAACGGTCGGTGCGGGTTATTATCCCAATCGGTCTCCTTGCGACAAGTCGGACATTTCACTTTTGTCGGCACGGGATCTCGCTAAGTGTCGAGCGTGCTCGCCGCGAAGAGCTCCTCCACCTGGAGCTTTTTTTCCATTAAACCTTGGTCGAGCGAATAGCCGACAAAACGTTCGAGATTGGCGCGATTTTTCTTGATCCCGTGCGGCCACGGATCGTCGCCGAAGACACTGCGCTCCTCTTCGAACAGATGCCTGCCCCAAACAAAACGCGACCAGTTGGGGTCGTCGTAGTATTCCGTGCACACGCGCTTGGCCTGGTCGAAAGCCGCCATGACGCTGGTCGCCAACGCGGGATGAGCCTTCAACACTTCGTCCTTGAAAGCGATCAGGTGCATGATCGGATAGTAACCGTTCTTGCGAAAATATTTGGCCTCTTCCGCCTTGGGATCGCTGAACAGGCGGCGAATCGAGCCGCCGCCGCGCAGCGCTTCCTGCGGCGGGTGGGGTACCATTAGAGCATCGATGGCGCCGCTCTCCAGCATGGCGCCAATCTTTTGGCCCGGCTTTAAAAGCTGCATTCGGACACCTGCGATCGGCTTGAGCGGCACCGCTTCATCCTTGGAAATGTACCAATCAATTTCCCGCCAGGGCACCCCGTATTCGGCCTGCAAGTCGCCCTTGGCGAGCACCGAAAGCGTGGTTTGAAAGGTGCTCAACCCTACTTTCTTGCCGACGAGATCGTGGGGCGATTTAATTCCGGCGTTGGTGTTCACCCACATTTGCGACAAGCTGAACAAGCGTCGCGGGAAGAGCGGAATGGCGGTGAACGGCATGCCGCGGCTTTTTGCGATCAAATAGGACGACAGTGACAATTCACAAATATCGAATTCGCCGTGTTGCAACATGCGCTCATGACGGTCTTGTCCGTGCCTCAATGGATGCGATTGGCCGACTTCCAGCACTTGGAGATCGACACCATCCGCGCGTACCGAACCATCGAACAGTGGAATATGTCGGTCGTAGTGGGACAGGGCCATAGTTAATTTGGGATTTGCCATCGTCGTGCTCCTTGTCGAAGCGGGCGCAACGTTCGCGATTGCGCTCCGACCGCCAACCGAATCGTTATCTGTTGTTGCCCGAGTAAAAGCTTTCTAAAAGTCTACGCCGCATGGTCGCCTCTCCGCCTGGCAGCATGTCAAACTTGGTCGTGTCATCGGCTTTTTGCAGGATTGTTCGACCTTCCGTATCTTCATGCATCTTAAGCAGAACTTCCTGAAGGCGCCCAACGACCGCCGGCGCGAGATCGCTGCGGACCGAAACCAGATGCCTCGGGAGCCGTTCGGTTTGCGCGAGGATCGATATGTCTGTCCGTTTTTTCTCTTCGAGAGCGCTGTAATCGTCACTGCTGAACGCACCTGCGGCTGTTTTTTTCGTAAGAACCAAGTCGACCAATCGGTCCTGCGAACGGGCAAAGATATAAGTAATGTCCGAAACGACGCCATTGGGGTCGAAGCGCGCCTTCTCGGTCAGCTTCAATCCTTGGCGAAGCAAAAACAATTTCGGCAACAAGTAGCCGGAAGTCGATCCCGGATCTTCGAAGACGATGGTCTCACCCTTTAAGCCTTCAAGTCGCTTTATTCCACTGTCCCTTCTCGTGAAGATGATGCTGTAATACTCGGCCATGCCGCCCTTCCAACGACGCAACAACAGCTTCCCCGCCCCATGGACAAAATTGATCACGTAGGTTGGATAGGCGCTTTCCATAAAGAAATCGACTTTGCGTTGCTCAAGCAGCTTCACGAGCTCAAAAGAAGTCGATGCCGTTACCACCTTGCTCTGAATCTCTGTTTCGGGAGATAGCTTGCGCGCCGTGTACCGAACAAAGTCGCGAAAGCGTTCTTCAATTTCTTTATGACGCGTGTCCGACACGAATCCAAGCGACAACGTTTTTACGTTGATGCTTTCGGCTTTCTGTGCCGTCGCAGCGATAGGCGACATCAAGCCGATGAGAAAGGCGACGCCAATGGACGAGATGCCGGTAAGGAATGTTCGCATACGTTTACCCTGGCGAAGATTTATTACGCACGAAGCAGCGGGTCGTGCTCCCTGTAGTAGTACGGCAGTCGGCCCGAGTAGTCAAAGCTGCAGTGCCGGTTTGAGTAAGCGAACGCTACCGCGGTTGCTCTTCCCATTCTTTCAAGATCCGGTTGAGTTGCTCTCTGATTTCCGTCTCGCTCTTCGTCAGATCCATCGGCTTGCCGAACGGTTGCGGCACGTCGACGCCGCTCGGCCAGTAAACTTCCACGGAATTTCCGTCCGGGTCCTCGGCATAAATGCTCACGGTATTGCCGTGGCTGACGACGCGATTGATCGGCACGCTGTTTTCGACGAATACACGATAGAAATCCTTGACGTCTTTCAGTGTGGCGCAGCGAAATGAAATTTGCTGTAGAACGTTGACTCTGTTCTCGTCATTGCGCCCGGAGACTAGCAGCAGCTCATGATGTTCTTGCGTACGATCCTGAGCCGTCATGAACACCGCGCCACGAGGACTGCGGTCGCTAACTTGCAGGCCAAGGATGTCGCGGTAAAAGGCGACCGAACGCTCCACGTCACGAACGTAAACACCGACGTGACCGAGTGAAGTAACTTTCGGCATAGACACCTCCTTGAGACCGGCCGGATTGTTAAATGTTCAAAAGCGCGCTGTCAAACTCCAATAGTTTTGCCCTCGGATGAAATTCTCAAATAATAACGGCCTTGCGTCACCTACTTGCGATGGCGGAGCCGCAAAAATCTCCCGGCGATGGCAGTGAACGCTTCGTTGGCTTCTTCGACGCGCAACCAGCGGCACGTTAGATAAAAGACGATCGTGGCACACCCGATTCCCCCGATGACCTGAAGTAACTCGAGGCCGATGCCACGCAGCGGCAAGAAAGTGACAAGTTCGCTGGTCAACCACGCAACCAACGCCATTGGTAGAGCCGCTGCAATGATTCGGAGGACGGCGTAGCCAAGCCGCCGGCCTTCGAGGCCACCCAATCGGCGACGAATCAGCAACGCGAGCAGTAAAAAATTCACCAGCGCGACAGTCGATGTGGAGAACGCCAGACCAACGTGACCGAACCGGCTGACCAGAAGCGAATTCATCACGTAATTGACCGCGATCGAACCGACGCTGATCAGCATCGGCGTGCGCGCGTCGTTGAGCGCGTAAAATGCCGGCGACAGCACCTTGACCGCGGCATAGCCGGCGAGCCCCAAGGAGTATGCGGCCAGAGCGTTGGCCGTTTGGATAGTATCGAAACTCGTGAACCTGCCGTGTTCGAATACCAACGTAACGATCGGCCGGCCGAGGACGGCAAGTCCGATCGCAGAGGGAATGCACAACAAAAACACCAGCGCCAGCGAATGCGCGAGAGTCTGGCGAAACTCACCGTAGTCCAGATTCGCCGTGTTGCGCGAGAGTGTCGGCAGCGCAGCGGTTGCAATGGCGACCCCGAAAACACCGATGGGAAATTGCATAAAGCGAAACGCATAGTTCAGCCACGACACCGGTCCATTAAGCACGGCACCGGTCACCGGGTCGATGATTTCAGAGGCGAAATTCGTGTTCACGAAGACATTGATTTGAACCGCGGCGGTACCGATGATCGCCGGTCCCATGAGCCGGATAACTTGGCTCACGCCGGCATCCCTGAAGCCGAAGTCGGGACGGTAGCTCACGCCGCACCGACCCAAGCTCGGCCACTGCACCGCGAGCTGTAAGAACCCGCCAATCAGCGTGCCATAAGCCATTCCCGCAATCGGTGAGAGCCCGAGCGCAGGGCCCCACAGAAAGCCGAGCAGGAGCCCGCCGGCGATCGACCCGACGTTGAAAAACGCTGAGGCGAGAGCCGGCAGACCGAAGATGTTGAAGGCATTCAACATGCCCATCGCCTGCGCCGCCAAGGCGATCAGCAGTAAAAATGGGATCATGATGCGCGTGAGCTCGATGGTAAGTTCGGCTTTGCCGGAAATGTCGAAAAATCCCGGAGCGAGCATGCGAACGATGGCGGGCGCATAAATCCAAGCGACAAGCGAAATCGCGCTGATGCAAAGAACGATCAGCGTCGCCACCCGGTTCGAAAGCCGGACGGCCTCCGCTTTGCCCTTGAGCTGGAGCGTCTGGGTGAAAGTCGTGACGAATGCAGCAGAGAGCGCGCCTTCGGCGAGCAGGTCGCGCAGCAGGTTGGGAATGCGAAACGCTGTCACAAAGGCGTCATATTGCACGCCGGCGCCGAAAAGTGCGGCGAAAACTTGGTCGCGCACCAAGCCCAATACGCGGCTCGCCATCACGGCCAAGCTGATGATGCCGGCGTTGCGCGCCACGCTAGCGCGAGCCTGTTGGGCGCGGTCCCCTTCCATGATTTCAAAGTTAGCTGTTCCACTAGGGTTAGCATGAAACGCTTCGGCCGTCGACGCGAAGCAGGCTATTGGCTGCGCTGTAATCAAGTTAGGCAGTCGCTGCCAGTCACCGGACTCCCAGTCTGGCGCGTGAAACACCAAGAGCGTTGACGCGAGCGCACCCTCGCCTGCGTAGTGGTGGCTGCGAAAGTTTATCCTCACCTCAATCCTCTTCCCGAGGGCGATGAGGTAAGCGAGGTGCGGCAACGCTAGTAAACTGGCTGGTCAGCCTAACCATACTCGAGCGTCCGGATCTACCGAGCTGCATGATTCATCGTTGACAGAAAGGCCGGCGATCGAATAGCCTTCGGCATCTTACGGCAACGCCGGAACCGTGGCACCGGGAGCCCATGTTTGACCGAGACTCTAGTGATGACTTCCGTTTAGCCGCTAAGGTTGGCAGGAGGTGTTCATGAACATGCGCCCTCGCTCAAAATTTATCTCGCTGTACGCGATTTTCTGCCTGCTCTTGGCGTGGCTCACGCCGCCCGCATGGGGGCAGAGCGAGCCCTACTATAAGGGTAAAACGCTTCGATTTGTGGTCGGTTCCGCAACCGCCAACTTTTACGATTCTTGGGCTCGCCTCATCGCCCGCTATTGGGGCAAATACATCCCGGGCAACCCTACCGTGATCGTGCAAAACATGCCGGGCGCTGGGTCGATCACGGCTGTCAATTATGTTTATGGAGTGGCGAAACCCGACGGCCTGACCGTTGTATTGCCCAACAACAGCATCTACATCGAACAGTTGGTCGGGCGTAAGGAAGCGCAGTTCGACCTACGGAAATATCATTGGCTCGGCTCGGCATCGCAAGATTCAATCATGTTTTACATGCGCGCCGACACGCCATACAAAACCATCGCCGAGATTGTTAGAGCCAAGCAGCCGCCCAGTTGCGGAGGGTCCGGCACCACCAGCTCGGATTACATCGTTGCTAAGATTCTCGAGCTCACGGTCGGTGCGAAGATCAACTCCGTTTCAGGGTATCAAGGCGGCAGCGATGCGGACCTCGCGGTCGAAAAAGGCGAGATCGTCTGCCGCGCCCATACTTTGGCGTCGCATTTCGGCCGCGAGCCCTTCAACACATGGCACAAAAAGAATTTCGACCTTCACCTGCTTCAGTCCGGACGCAAGCGCGACCAGCGCGCTCCGGAGGCGCCGACTATGTACGAAATATTGGAGGAATTTAAAGTTCCAGACACCAAACGGCGCGTTGCTCAAGCGCTGTTGTCCGGCGGTGAATTCGGGCGCCCGGTTTTGGTTACGCCGGGAACCCCGGTGGAGCGCGTAAAAATCCTGCGCGATAGCTTTCGTAATGTTCTCAAGGACCCGGAGCTGCTCGCCGATGCCAAGAAGAGCCGGATGGATGTGACCTACACTCCGGGCGAAGAGTTGGAGGCGTTGCTGAAAGAAGTTTTGGGCCAGCCGCCCGAAGTGGTCGAACAGGCGAAAAAGATTTTGGGTCAGTAACAGGAGGAATTGATGGATGTCACCGCGAAGTTGGCCGAATTCGTGACGCGTCTAAACTACGAAAACATACCGCCCAAGGCGCTGGAGACCACGAAAGTCGCCGTGCGCGATTGTCTCGGCGTGGCGCTTGCCGGCAGCAGAGAAGAAGATGCAAAAATCTGCGCTGAGATCGCGCGGCAAGAAAAAGCCAAAGAGGAGACAACGGTCATCGGTCAAGGTTTCAAGACGTCGGCATTGCAAGCGGCGTTCGCCAATGGCACGGCGGCACATGCGCTCGATTTTGACCATAGCTTCACGTTGATGGGCCAGCCCACGGCGCCGATCATTCCGGCCATCTTCGCGCTGGGCGAAGCTCTTGGCAGCAGCGGCCGCCGAATGATTGAAGCCTACGTTGCCGGCTATGAGGTGACGGGGAAGTTGGCGCATTCATTGTCCGACAGCGACCACGATGGATGGCACGCGCCGAGCACGCTAGGTTCCCTGGGTGCCGCCGCTGGATGCGGCAAATTGCTCGGTTTGAGTCCGGCGCAGCTCGAGATGGCTTTGGGCATTACGGCGTCGATGGCCAGCGGCGTAGTGGCCAACTTCGGCACCATGACCAAACCCTTGCACGTCGGTCTCGGCGCACGCAACGGCGTGCTTGCGGCCAAGCTCGCGGAAGGCGGCTTTACCGCCAATGCGAAAGCGATCGAGGGCACGATGGGCTTTTACCAGGTGCTTCATGAAGGGACGCGGATTCACGAGGAGCCGATCGAAGAGATTGGCCGATCCTACGCGCTGCTGAGCGATGGGCTGCGCATCAAGCCTTATCCTTGCGGCGGACTCACCCATCAGGTGATCGATTCGGTGCTCGAATTCAGGGCGAAGCACGGGTTAACCCCTGAAATGATTGAAGCCGTTGACGTCGACGTAGTGAAGCATACTTTCGATAGAATCGTCTTCCGTGTTCCCCAGACCAGCATACAAGGTAAATTCTGCATGCCCTACCTCGTGGCGCGCGCGATCATCGATGGTAAGGTCGGCATCGACACTTTCACCGATACTGCGGTGCGGGATCCCAACGTTCTCAAATTCGCCGAAAGGGTGCGCATGCATCTCGACACCAATCTCAAGAGAACTGATCTCGGCGGCAGGCCCTGCCGCGTGACGATCCGCTTGAAAAACGGTCAGACCTATTCACGTGAGGCCGAGCACGCCAAAGGCGGACCGGAATTTCCGATGACCGAAGCGGAACTTAATGAGAAGTTTTTTGAATGCGCCAAACACGCGATTCCCGCACAACTGGCGCAGCAGGCATTGGATGAGATCGGCAAACTGGAGCGGCTCGATAACATCCGCTCACTTTGCGGCCTTCTCAGGGGATAGCCTGCTGAAACAATGCTCCATTGTGGTCACTGTCGCGCTCGGCTAGATGTCAATCGGCCTACTGGAGTGGTGGAGTGCTGGAGTCATGGAGTGAACCCCACTTTCTTTATTACTCGAGAGTCCAATACCCATCTCGTCCCCGGGGTTGTTGCCTGCGCCGATCAATTGACGCTATAAAACTTTCATGCTCAAAAAAACGGCGACGGTGGTTCGCGAGATAAGTCATGCCCCTTAGAAAAGGTGTGGATTACGTTCGCGCGCTGCGCGATGGACGCGAAGTGTGGCACGCCGGCCGGCGCATTGCCGATGTGACGACTCATGCCGGCTTTACCGGGACGATCCGGACGCTCGCCGGCATCTACGACCGCCAAAATCAGCCCGAATACCGCGACATCATGACCGTCGAGCATGAGGACAACCGCATTTCCTGGAGTTATTTGCCGCCGCGCAACCGCGAACAACTAGCGCTAAAGCGCCGCAATATCGAACTGTGGTCGGAACTGACCTTCGGCCAAATGGGTCGCTATCCGGAGTTTGTCGCTGAACTGGTTGTCGGCTTGCTCGATTGGACTCACGCCATCGAAAAAGTCAATCCGCAATGGGCGGAAAACGCCCGCGCTTATCACCGCTACGTCAGCCGCAACGACCTTTGTCTCACTCATGCGCTGACGGACCAGTATTACGACCGTACCAAAAGGGTAAGTGAGCAGGAAGATCCCGACCTGATTTTGCACATCGTCGGCGAAACCAAGAAGGGGCCGATCGTGCGCGGCCTGCGCACGCTGGCGACGCTGGCGCCGATCTCGGATGAGGTCTTGGTTTATCCCAACCGGCCGCGCGATCCGGATGAGTCGGATTACGCCATTGCATTCGCCATTCCGATGAACGCTCCGGGGCTCAAGATCATTTGCCGCGATCTCTACGCCGAGCATGCCGATCCTGAACGCTACCCGTTGACAACCCGCTTCGATGAAGTCGATGCGGCGCTGATCTTCGACGATGTTGTGGTGCCGTGGGAGCGGGTTTTTGTTTACAAAGATGCAAAACTTCTGGCGGGCATTCATTACATTCATACCTGGGGACAGTACTCGACGATGGTGCGGTTGATCACCAAACTCGAGGGTTTTCTCGGTGTCGCGCAGCTCTTGACGCAATATGCCAAACGTCAATCTACCGCGGCATCACAAATTCTCCTTTCATCTCTAATGCAAGATATCGAGATTTTGCGTTCGTGCATTCAAGCCGGCGAGATGAGGGGCTACATGAGTCCAGGCGGCACCTGGGCGCCGCTCTTGAGCCCGGCCTACCGCGTCCACAGTATCGAAGCTTCGGATCGTGCCGAGCGCACGATGGAAGCCTTGCTGACCAGCACGCTGATGTTAAGCGGCGGTTCTTCCGATCTCGGCAACGAGCACATCGGCCCCTTGATCGAGCGTTACTTCCGCGGCGGCGCGCCGAGCACCAAAGAGCACTTGCGTTTGATGGCGGTGGCTGCTGATATGGTCATGAGTCCCTTCGGCAAGCGCAGCCAACTCTACGAGCGTTTGCAGAGCGGCGAGGCCGACCGGATGCGGCTGCGTCTTTATGGGCAGTATAAAGACCCGCGCCCGACTGAAAGAATGCTTGCGTTCGTCAGAGCGATGAACTCCAGTCGAAGATAACCAATTCTATTTCCGCACCTAATCGCCATGGCTAACTCACAGAGCAAACGAAAAATACAGAGACGCTTCGCCGTCCGCCGCTCACCGATTCACGGACGCGGCGTGTTCGCGCTGCAATTGATTCCCAAGGGTACGCGCATTGTCGAGTACAAAGGCGAGCTGATTACTGACGCGGAAGCCGACCGCCGCTACAGCAAAATTCACGAGCACTCGCCGCACACCATGCTGTTTTCAGTCGATGACGGCCTGGTCATCGATGCTACCCGGCGCGGCAATTCGGCACGTTGGATCAATCATTCTTGCGCGCCGAATTGCGAAATCGAGGAGGAGAACCATCGAGTATTTATCGAAGCGCGCCGCGCCATCCGGCCGGGCGAGGAGCTGGTGTACGACTATAATCTGCAGATCGGCGAACGACACACTAAGGCGGCCAAGCGTGAGCACGCTTGTTTCTGCGGCGCTCGCCGGTGCCGGCGTACGATGCTCGGCGAAGAAGAAGAGTAGGGCAGGCTGAGGAAAAGATTTACAGGCTTCGTTGCGTCGCCGCGCTTCAACGTTCAAATAGGTTGGGTTCAGGCTAAGGCTTAGCTCAATCTCAGCCTTAGCCTCATCCTTTCGACCGCGCGGCTTTGCCAAGTTAGAAAGTTTTGCTGCCTTGCGGCGCTTGCACCTCAAACGCGTTTACGATCAATCCGATGGTAAAGTAATGACCAAGCAGGCCGACCGCTTCGATGAGTTGGGCGCGGCCGAGTTCCTTTTCCACGCGCGCGAACAATTCATCGGACAAACGGTGGTCGCGCAGCAAGGTGCGGGTAAGCTCGACCAATAATTTTTGCCGCCCGCTGAACCGGTCCAGAGGCGCGTTGGTGCGAAGCGCTTCGATGACCTCGCCGCTGATATTCGCCTTGTGCGCGCGAATTTCGTGGCGCGTCCAGGGATAGTGGGCGCCAAGCTGGCGCGCCGCCGCGAGTATGATTACCTCGCGGTCAGCGTCGGGAAGTCCGGAATCCAGACGAAAGTAGTCCTCAGTTGCTGCCAGGTGACCGGCGAGCGGCGGCACGTGCAGCAGCATGGAATAAGGACCGCCGCCCCCACTGCGTGCAGCATGGATGTGATCCCAGATTTTCTGATGCTCCACCGACAGCTCGTCGCGATTGGCGCGCGGAATTCGGCTCATGACTCCTCCATTGGCTAGTTGACCGAAAGCCCCATCAATTTGAGCGCCGCGCGGCCGCCAATGCCGTAAGGGTTGCCCAAGGTTTCCTGCATCTCGAAGTGATTGAAAGCCTCGCCGACAATCAGCTCAACCGGCTTACCGGCCGCTTTCACCGCGACGGCGAACTCACGGCTCTGTCTCTGGAACTCCGGCGTTTCTTGGCTGCCGTAGGCGACGATGATCGGCGCATTGAGCTTGTCGAGGTGGCGTTGGGAGCTAAGCGCCTGCTCGATCTCGTCGGTGAATTTTACATATTCGCTCCGTTTGGAGAGCCGAACCGCCTTCAAATCATACATGCCGCTGATCAAGAGACCGCCTTTGAGGATGTTGGCCGGTAGGCCAAAATCTTTTTCCCAGTCGGTGACCAACACACAACCAGCCAGGTGGGCGCCGGATGAATGGCCGGTGACGTAGAGCCGATTAGGATCGCCGCCGAAGCTCGCTGAGTTCTTATAGACCCAGGCGACGGCGCTGCGGACTTGCCGGGCCATCGGCAGCAGGTTGCCGCCAGTCTCGGTGACCTGTACGAAGTCGACGACGACAAAATGAGCACCGGCGTTGATGAACAGTTCTGCAGGGAATGCAAAATCCCTGGCCCGCCCGTTACGCCATGCGCCGCCGTGGATGTAAACGTTCACCGGCGCGTTCGGGCGTTTGGTCTTATAGATGTCGAGCTGCTCGATCTCGCTCATGCCATAAGCAACGCGCTCGGGCGGCCCCAGCCGACGCAACGTCGCTTCGCTTGCTAAACTGCGGCGCCGGGCGACGAGTTGCTGATTCGGCGCATAAACACTCTGGTCGTAGGCGTCGTCGAGCGCTTTTTGATCCATATCGAGCCAGACGAGCGGACCTCGGACTCTTTCACTGGCGGTCGATTCGTTGAGATTGTTGTTGGTGGTCATTGTGGCTCCGATAAACTGAGTGGTTCAAAAGTTCAACACATTTAAGCCGCTCGTCAGAATGTTCGGCCAATCTTCAAGTGATGCCGTAAAAACGTTTCGCGTTGGTTGCCAGGATCGCTGTTTTGTCGGCCTGATTAATGTCGTCGCGCTCGAGCAATTCGTCAATCTCATGGCGGCAGTGCTTGGCGTCGAAACTTTCGTGTGGAAAGTCGGTCGCGAAAAGAAATGGTTCGTTGCCGGCTTCCTTGATCGCGAAGCCCAAGCCGCGATCATCACAGTCGAACCCGACGAAGATACGTCCGGCTTTGACGTGGCGGCGAAAGTATTCGCTCGCCATCACGTCGGGCTGCGAACTCGGAAGGAAGTCGCCGTTGACGTCCACTTGCAGATGGTGCGGGTAGGAGCGGTCGAGGCGATCCATAAAAAACGGTACCCATGTCGCGCCGCCCTCAAGAAAGCCAACGCGCAATCCTGGAAATCGGTCGAACACGCCGTAGGACAACATCGCCGCCGCTTGCGCCATTATGCCGAACGGGTGCCCAAGCGCATGAACCGGATAATACACGCCGATAGAGTCCATGCCGAGGTGATGGAGCGCACCGACGTGCACGGCGAGCGGAATGTTGAGTTTTTCCGCCTCTTGGTAGATCGACCAATAGATCTTCGAGCCAAAGTGGCCTTTGATGCCCTCCCCGTTCGATGGCAGCATCGCCCCGACCATGCCGAGTTGTTTAACCGCGCGGTTAAGCTCTTCGACGGCGGCGTCTGTGTCCTGGATAGGAACCAGCGCCATACCTTTGATGCGCGGGCTCGCGCTGGTGAATTTTTCATAAAGCCAATTGTTGTAGGCGCGGCATGCGGCGATCGCCCAGTCTTCGGCAATGATCCGGCCGACGGCCAGGCCGGCGGTTGGGTAGACTACCGTCCAATCGATGCCGGTCTCATCGAGAAAGTTTATCCATTCTTTGGGACCGACGCTGCCGGTGCGCGAGCGCTTCTCGCCGCCTTCCAAAAAGTGGAAATGAATGTGATCGAACGATGGAAAAACTTCCGTGCGGTTCCCGGGCGGCATGTATTTAGAAATTTCGTCCATGCACGGCCGATCGTTGACATGACCGTCGGCGTCAATGATCTGCATCTGTAACTTCCTTTCACGATTGACTGAGACGGCTATAACAAGGCGGATTCATGGCTGTCAATCATCGATAATCTAGCCTCTTGCGGTCGCCGTCGTGGCGTTGACCGTTAAAATCCGATCGTGTTAGGAGCTGTGGCACAGAATGGAGGATGAAGAATGAAACTAAGGCGAACGTTGATGACCTTTGTTGCTCTGGTTTTCGCTGCTCCATCATCGGCGCAAGACGCAAAGCTCATCGAGGCGGCCAAGAAAGAAGACGGTAAAGTAGTTCTGTACGGCTCGCTTGAGACGCCGGTAGTCGAGGCGGTGATCGCGGCGTTTCGTTAAGAAGACTGGGCTCGATGCCGAATATTGGGCGCGCTTCGGAAATGCCATTTCACCGCAGAGACCCAGAGAGCGCAGAGTTCGGACGATTATTTTTTCGCGTACTCCGGCCTCGGCGGTGAATTCAGACCAAACAGCTACGCACAACCTCCGACGATAAGCAGCGGCGCGTAGTGTTAGTGCGTCAACATACGCATTTGCGCGAAAATTATTCCGGTAAGGCGAACATCATACGCTCATGCTCCGTCGGTTATTAAACAGGAAGGGGGAAACCGGGCATGATCAACTGCTCGTTCATACGGTTTCACCTTTGACCCTTCTCCTGCCGTAGGCGGATTGTTGTCTCTCCTACCGCCATCGGAGTGGGTCATGAATAGTTTTCTGCCGCTAAGAAATGGGCTCGTAAGAGTTTCCAGCCGCCGTGTTAAAAATAGTTGGATCTTCTCAGCTTGCACTGACAGTGCTAAACGGAAAAAAAGCGCTCGGGCAAAAAGGTTGTTCGACTGTGAAGGTCGCGACATAGTCAGCGCCAGAGGCCACTCGCAGAGCACGACGATCGTAAGGGAGTAACACATGTCGAAATCCACCGTGACTTATTGGAACCCATTGAGTGCCGGCAATGAAAACAGATGGGCGCCGGTTAAGGGTCTCGAGGGAATTGCTGAAGAAGTAACGCTTAGTATGGATGAGGATTCAGGGGAGTATACGCGATTGACTCGGTTTCATCCTGGCGCTGACACAACAAAGTTTGGAGGAAAGAGTCATACCTATCCCGAAGAGATTTTTATTGTAAGCGGCCGGCTTTACGATGATGCATTCGGCATGTGGCTCGAGAACGGACATTATGCGAGCAGGCCTCCGGGTGAGATCCATGGGCCATTCATAACCGACATCGGATGCGTCGTTCTCGAAGTCTCATTTCCTAATCGAACGGAGGCGTAATCTTGTTGCCTAACCAGGTGCCGCACCACACCGCGGCTTCGAAAAACGAATCGGGCGTCTGGTTCGTTACCTTCTCCCCTGAGGACGTCTGTAGAAGAACGATGACTTTGCGTCGTCGCTCCCACCCTTGGATTGCTTGAGCATCCGCGTCATTTTCGTGCCCATGACGTCGGTGACGTAATTCGATAACAAGTGATCGCGCGCGCTTTTGATCTTCTGGCGGATATTGTTTTTGCGCACGTCGTCCAATAAGGCAGCGCGCAAATCGTCCGAGACCAGAGATACCATGGTCGATCTCCCGCGCGTGGCCAATCTAAGCGAAAACCGACCTTCTTGAGGCGAGTCCACGAAATGGTACTCGAGCTTTTTATCAATTCCGCGGATAACCGTTCTCAACAGGTCTGCGCAACGTTTAACTGTTTCTTGCTCGGTCATGAACCCTCCTTAATTAACGGCCAAGGATTCCCGTCCTCGGCACCTAAAAAGATGTAGAAGAACGAATCTGCCGGCGCTGGCCGTGCCGGCTGGGATATAGCTCAACTGCCGGAACGCCGGCTGTCGAGCCTCTTGAGTTGCGGAAAAGTTGGGGCAACCCGATCTGTTGCCCCTGAGATCAGCTAAACCACTAAAATCCTACCAGCGGTTGCGTCCGCCCTCTCGGCTTCCGCGACCGCCGCTGTTGTCGCGCTGCGCCATAGGCTTGGCTTCATTGACGGTTAGTGTTCTTCCGTCGAGCTGTGTGCCATTCAAAGTCTGGATCGCGTCTTGCGCTTCGGACCCCGAGCTCATCTCGACAAAGCCGAAACCGCGAGATTGCCCGGTAAACTTGTCCGCGATCACGCGAGCGGATTCGACCGAGCCGTGCGCTGAAAAAATTTCCTGCAGTCGACTATCCGTCACCGAATATGGCAGACCGCCAACGTATAATTTGCTACCCATGTTCTCCTCCTATGAGAGAATGTTGTCTGAAACCCTGAGAAGTAGACTGCCATGCGGCAGAACATGGGTTAGTTGATTACTGAAACCACGCTCTGATCGGTTTGTCCGTTAGGTATCGTTCGCAAGGAAAGAGACGGATTACAGGCCTTCAGGTTTGTGTCATCCTCTTTCAGAAGGCCGTTTACTGAAGAAGGACCTTTACAATACGTGCCGATAGCACACAAGTCAACTCGTTGGGCAACTTAACCCCCTGGCACGTGTGTAAGGTAAGCGATCCAGGAAGGCGGCACGATCGCGCTCCCCCGGTTCGACTCTACCCGGCAGCGGCTATTGCGAGCCTAGTTCGCGAGCTGAAGTCAGTACTGGCTGGATTTAAGTCTTAGGAACCGCCCATCGCACTTTGTTTGCAGCAATCTCGCGAAGCGCCGCGACGATCTCTCGGTTATCGGTATCGACGCATGGTTTCGCTCCTTTGCGCAGCTGCCGTGCCCGTTTGGAAGCGAGCATGACGAGCTCGAAACGACTCGAAACTTTATCCAAACAATCCTCAACAGTTATTCTTGCCATGGTTGGCACTGTAGGCCTCAAGGCTATCGAACACAAGTGAAATTCTCGCAGGTTTGGCGGTCAAAGCGCGATCACCATGGCTAATCTCCACAATTAGATAACGAATCCAAACGGTTGGTCTAAACGTGCTGTCTGCCAGATGCCGCTTTTTATTTTCTTGGCCACCCGCCATCACCTCAACGTGCATCGAATCAGAACTAGTCTTTTGCTCTTGGAGCCCGAGGGTTGGTTTACGTGACGTTAGTTGCTCTCTTCAAGTTTCGTGAGTGGCACGGGTAGATCCGCAACAGGCATCAACCGCACTCACCCGCCAATCCTCGTTTTCGGCGCAGTGTCGCTAAATCGGTCCGTTCATACCCGCATCAATACGGGTATAACTCGAGCGCCGGTGGCGGCTTGGATGGCCGAGGCGTACATCTCCACTTGCCGGCGGTAAGCCGATTCACTGCCGCGGAACTCTTCGTCGGTCTTGAAATCGATGACGGTCCAGCCGTCGGGTCGCTCGAAGGCGAGATCGACGACGCCCTCGATCAGCACTCCGCTCGCATCCCGCCACACAATCGGCACTTCGCGGCGGCACCGGCCTTGCCGTGCAGCATCGCGTGCCTGGTTCATGAGCGGGTGCGCGAGCGCGGCGTGCACAGCCTCGGAGGCGGCGACGATTTCTTCTTCGGTTGCGCCGAGTATACGGCCATGAACGGTAGCGAGATGCCGGATCATGCCCCGATCGCCATCCAAAGGAACGCTCGCCAGATCCGCGTGCACCAGCGCGCCGAAACGGCGGCCGCCCGGCCGGTTCGCCGCGCGCGGCAGCTCGGCTATTTCAACGACCTGAGGCTTCTGATCCGTTGCCGCTTCTGCCGCTAATTTCGCGGACTGGGTTACGGTCTGCACGATCATCGAGCCTTGGCTCCCGCGAGCGAGCGCGTGCTGACGCCGGTCACGCCACGAGCTGTAAGCGGCAAGACCTGATTCGACGATACCCGGCGCCACGTCCTTTACGATCAATTCGGGCCGGCGGATGCCGAGCGGCGCCTCGGCCCCGAGTTTTAAAGCGCGCGGGTCCCACCAGACGACGGAGAACTCGGGCGCTCCCGAAGTATTCCCTCTGCCGACGTGGAGACCGGGAGAAACGGTGCTCATTCCGGCGGCGCTGCCGCCCGGCCGGATCAGGACCGAATCTTTTGATGTGAACTCGACGCAGCCGGGCGCTTGAACCTGCTGCCGCCTCGCTTCTTTGGGCGGATAGATCGCCGCGTTGAGCGGATGGATCCAGCCTTCCCTCTCCTCGTCACCCACCGCCGGAACTACCAGCAGGTCCCGCGCGCGCGTTGCCGCGACGTACGCAACGCGCACACCCTCCGCCTCGTCGCGCAGCAATTCCTCGTCTTCGTGCTCCAGCAAGTCGGCGGGAGCGCAGCCGGCCAGGCGAACCGCGCACATCCGGCGTCCGGCATCGATGGTGCGCGATGCGGCGGAGGCGCGCAGTTTCGCCGTCATGTCCGCAAGGATGACGATCGGAAATTCCAGCCCTTTGGCTTTATGCACGGTCATCAGCCGGACGCCGTCGCTGCCTTCCTCGAGGATCGGCGCTTCCGCGGCTTCGCCGTTCTCGGCCTGTTCGCGCAACTCGTCGATGAAGCCGCGAAAAGAAATACCGCCTTCGGCCTCGTAGCGGCGCGCCAAATCGCCGACGTGCGCGACGTTGGCGATCACTTGTTCGCCGCCGTGCTCGAGGGCGAAGCCGACATGAGCGCGCGTGGAAGCGAGCAGCGTCGCGATCGTCGTTGCGACCGGCACGCGGTTGCGCGAACGATGAAGTTTTTGCAGTAGCTGCAGAGCCTCGCCGATGGGAGCGAGATTCGGCGGAAACAGCTCGGGGATGCGAAACGGATGAAAACGCCCGATCCGATGGCGGTATTCCAGGAGATCTTCGTCACCGATTGCAAACAGCGAACCGCGCAACGTCGCAAACACCGACAGCTCGTCCTCGGGCCATTCGATTGCAGCGAGCGCGGCGCGCAAGGTCTCGATCTCTGCGCGGTCTTGAAAGGAGCGCCCGCCTACCAGCAGATGCGGAATCCCGCGCGCTTCGAGAGCTTCGACGTAGGGCCGGGTCATGTCTTCCTGGAAGCTGACGAAACGCCGGAACAAGAGGCAGATATGGCGCGCCTGAATCGGCACGAGATGCTCGGTCTCGCCGGGCTTGAAGCCCAGAGCGGCAGTCGGCGCCAGAGACGTTTTCGTCTGAGCCGGCCGTTCGGCGACTTTCCAGCCGCTTTCGCTCACCAGCCAATGGACGAAGGCGCCGACCGCATCGGGGAGCGACTTCTCGACGGCGGCGTTGGAGAGTCTTCGGTAGCCGTAGGGTTCGGGGACGGGCAGCGCGACAACCGTCGGTTGCGCATCGGGATCGCCGCGAAACGGTTCCAGCGGCACGTACGCCGCTTGGAGCCCGTCGCCGTCGCCGCTCATTACCGGCTCAAAGGCCGCATTGATGGCGCGTTGGATGTTCGCTCGGGCGCGGAAGCTCGTGCGCAACGTCACCCGTTTGGCGCCGGCCTCCTGCAGCATTTGATAGACGCTCCGATAAATGCCGACGTCGGCGCGCCGGAAGCGGTAAATCGACTGCTTCGGGTCACCGACCAAGAAGAGCTTCCCCGGTATGGGGCGAATTTTCCGCCAGTCGGTCTCTGCAGGATCACCGGCCGCAAGCAGCAACAAGATCTCGGCCTGCAGCGGATCCGTGTCCTGGAACTCATCCACGAAAACGCGTTTGAAGCGTTGTTGAAAACTTCCGCGCACCTCTGGATTGCCGCGGATGAGATCCCGCGTCTTGAGCAGGAGATCGAGAAAGTCCAGCGCGCCTGCCTTGGCCTTTGCGGCCTCGTAGGCGCTCACGCAGTCGTGAAGTTCGCCGCGCAGCGCCGCCGCAAGGTCGGCGTTGGCGTCCTGCTCGAACTCAACGAGAGCGTGCTGCAGCTTTTCCCGCGCGCGCCAGACGTCCTCGCGCAGGACGCCGCTCCGGTAATTCCTGCCGCTTCCTTGGCGCGCGTCTTTAAAGTTGCGATTGCGGCTGAGCTCGATGAGACCGGCCTCGAGCCGATCGTAGTCGCGGGGTGCGACCGATTCGGTGCGCTGAATCTCCTCGACGAGCTTCCGGGCTGCCCAACTGTCCATATATAGGCTGTCGTTGGCGGCACCGGGCGGCTCCAGTAGATCGATGAAGTCGGTGAGAAGGCGGACCAGCTCGTCGATGCGCGCCGTCCGCGCGAACGGCGGCCGCTGCCAGTCGCCGTCGAAGTCGCGCCACTGGATCAGCTCCCAGCCGGCGCGGCGCAGGCGATCAACCGGCCCGTCGCCGGCGTCCGAGTCGACGCCGAAGCCGACGAACGTGGGGCGGCGAAGCGAGCGGGTGACGCCTTCGGGCGGATCGGTAAGCCGGCTTTGGAGCCAGTGGTGAAAGGCTTCGTCGTAGAGGCGCCGCGATTGGGCTTCGGTCAACACGGTGAACAGCGGATCGATGCGCGCTTCGACCGGCCGCTCGCGCAGGAGATCGGCGCAAAAGCCGTGGATCGTGCTGACCTGCGCTTCCTCCAGTCTGCCGAGCGCGCTGTCCAACCGGGCGCGCTCTTTGCTGCGGCGCTTGGACGCGACCCGCGCTTCTTCGAGCGCCTCACGCAGGCGGAGCTTCAGCTCGCCCGCGGCTTTTTCGGTGAAGGTCACGGCGACGATGCCGGTGACTTCGGCGCGGCCGGTTTGGATGACGCGCACGATGCGCCGCACCAGCTCGGTGGTCTTGCCGGTGCCGGCGGCGGCTTCGACGATCAGCGTGTCGTCGAGCGCGCTGGCGATCTCGTCGCGATCGCCTTTGTCGGCGAGGTGCGGCGCGCTCATGGCCGTCCCCTCAATTCCACGAGATCGCCGATCTCCTTGCGTGATTTGCGGCGCGCGCGGCGTTCCTGGTTAGGGCCGCAGACCGGCAGGAAGTTGCAGAACCTGCACGCTCTCTCGGCGGGCGCGGGCGGCAGCATGCCAAGCTCGACGGCGCGGTCGATGATTTCCAGCGCCTCGATGCCCATGCCGCGGGTCCGCTCATTGATCGGAACCGTGTGCTCGCTGAACCCGCCGGTGGTGGTGCAATAGGAGAAGCGCGCCGATTCGACGGTGCCGCCGGTGGCCGCTTCGATGGCGAGGCTGTAGATCACCGGCTGAAGCTGCTGGCCGCCGCCGATGATCGAGCCGCGCTCGGAGCGGTTTTTGCCGGTCTTGTGGTCGGTGACCCGGAGAATCTTCGTGCCGGGCCTGCGCTCGACCAGGTCGATTGCGCCGCGCAGGATGAAGCGCCCGCCGATGGTGACCGGGTCCCGCACGCTGTTCGGGTCGTGGTCAGGATCATCGGGCAGGCCGAAGGCAAACTCGAAGAGCCACGGTTCCCATCCCGGTGTCCGGGCGAAGTTGCGTGCCCAGATGTGGAGGTCGGTGCGGATGCTAGCGATCTCGTCCTGCCACACGCGCTCCACCGCCGGCGCGAGCTTTTCGGCGTACTCGGCGGCGACGCGCGTGAGCGTCCCGTCGAGCAGTTCGAGCACCGCTTCCAGCGGCGTCGCCGGCAGCGCCATGTCGCGCTTTTGCACGGCGCGGAAGAATTCCGCCAGCACCGCGTGGAACAGGCTCCCCTTGGTGAGCGGATCCATGCGCTCGAGCGGCTCGGGCTCTTCGAGCGGTTCCAGGCGATACATCGCCGAGAGCAGAAACCGGTAGGGACAGTAGGAATAGTTCTGCAGCGCCGAGACCGAGTAGGGCCGCGCGCCGAGCCGCTGGGACTGGAGGAACAGCCGGGTGGCGTCGGTCACCCGCACGATGCCGTCGTAGGTCGACCACGGCTGGCGGGCGCGCGCCCAGCGCTCGCTCGCGGAGCGGCGCACGCACTCGTTCAGCCGGAGCATGTAATGGGCGTGGCCTTTCACGTCGCCGTCGCTGCGCATCAGAATGCGCAAGACCGCGAGGTCGTGCTCGACATCGTCGATGGCGTCGTCGGGCTGCTGCGGCGCGGGCCAGGCGAGGCTCGCGCTGGCCTCTTCCGACGCTTCGAGCTCGAGCTCTTGATGGTCTGGAATGCGGCCGGTTAGCGCGCGCATGACTTCGAGGGCGTAGAACGACGGCACGCGCGCCCGGGCTTCCGCGGTCTCGATGCGCGGGAATGAAACGTACAGCCGCTCGCTTGCGGCGCCGAAGGCGAGGCGAAGCAGCAAGCGCTCGTGCTCGGCGCGATCGTCCTGGACTTTGAGCGGCGCGTCGATGCCGCGGCGAAGATCGTCCAGCAGGAGTGGGTCCTCGCGGACTTTTTGCGGAAAGAGCCGCTCGGCCAAGCCCGGCACGAACGCGACCCGAAACGCGCGGCCCCGAACCTGATCGGGACTGCAGACGAACAGCCGGCCATAGCGATGGGCCGGCGGCTCCGCTTCCAAAGACGCCAGGCGATCCATGAGCACGTCGCGCACCTCCGGCAGGCTCACCGGCCCGACCGCCGCCATCGGACGAAGATCGGCGAGCACGCGGAGCACGAACTCGGGCCGGCGAAGGACGCGCGGCGCCAACTCTTCGAGGCGCCGGATCCAGTCGCCCCAGTGACACTGCTCGGGCCACGAGGACATTTCTTGGATGAGCGGCAGCGCGAACGAGCGAAGGTGCGCGAGATTTTCGCGCTCGCGCCGCAGGCGGGCGACGCGCGGCGAGTCCGGCTCTTCGGAGGTGAGCTCGCGAATTTTAATCTCGTATTCACTGTCGAGGCCGTTGAGCCGGCGTGCCCAGCGCTGACTGCCGCCGATGACTGCGGACTCGACGACCAGGGTTTCCCATTTCCACGGCGCGCGGAGCGTGCCGGCGACGACGGACTGATCACCGTCGGCGGGTCGATCCTCGTCGCTTTCGCCGTTGCCTTCCTCTATTTCTTCGGTGGTACGCTCCGAGAGGACGCCGAAGATGTCGTCGCGCGAGGCGACCCAGGTCTCATCGGGTTCGATGGCGCGGGGCTGGCCGGAAAC
>DATBMR010000070.1:0-7996 GCA_036554745.1 Binatia bacterium | reverse complement strand
CGTTTATCTTGAGCCTGATCGGGTTTATTTGCATCGTAGCAACGCAAGTTTTCTTTTGGACCTACACGCAGCCCGCCAATCTCGCCACCCACAACTGGACTATGATGCCGCAGGACTGGGAAGCGTTGCGCCGGCAATGGGAATACTCGCACGCCGCCAGTGCCGGACTCAATTTCGTGGCTTTCGTTGCCCTTGTTTGGTCCCTGCTAGTGCGGGACGGCTCGTAGACTGTACCCGGCCGGCGGCTGCAAACCTGCCGAAAGAAGTGGTTTGCAGCCGCCGATGTCTCCGACCAAATGATCACGGCACTTACTGAATCGGACTGGGGACCGGTATGTTGTAGAGCCGGGCGACGTTTTCCCGCACGAGTTTGGCGCGCACGCCGGCGGGGAGTTCGCCCAAGTCCCGGGCGATAACCTGACGGGAATTGGGCCAGGTCGTGTTGCCGTGCGGGAAGTCGTTGGACCACATGCAATTGTCAGCGCCCCACCAGGCCAAGATATGCCCACCGACCGCGTCGTTGAAGAAAGTGGTGTAGATCTGGTTGTGAAAGTACTCGCTGGGGAGTTTTTTGATTGCTAGCCCCTCGCGCTCGGCGCCGTGGCGTTTGAAATAATAGTCCCACTGCTCCAGGACAAACGGGATCCAGCCAAGCTCGTTCTCGACGAGGACAACTTTGAGTTTAGGAAAACGTTCGAGCACGCCGGAATAGATCAGGTCGTAGAGGCTATCGACCGACTGGAACAGTTTCATGTTGACGCTGTTGTGCTCCGCCGTCATGCCGGTTGGGGTATCTCCGAGGCCGAAGGAACGGCTTCGGCTGTAGCCGTGGCCGCTCAAAATGTGCAGGTTGACCGGCATGTCGAGATCCTGAGAGGTGGCCCAAAACTTGTCGTAATGGGATGAGGAAAACGGCAGCTCTCGGGGCGGTACCTGCCAGATTACCGACCCCCGCATGCCGGCCTTGCGGCAGCGCTCCAGTTCATTCACGGTGCCGTCGATGTCGTACATCGACAGCATGGCGATACCGATGAGCCGCTCGGGCGCGGCGCTGCAGTAGTCGATCAACCAGTCGTTATAAACTCGGCAGCAGGCCGCCTCCAACTCGTGATCGTCCAGGCTCAGGCACTTCAGGCCATGGGTCGGATAGAGCACTTCCGCGCTGACGCCGTCAGCCGCCATCTCAGAAACGCGCTTGTTCTTGTCCTGAGCGCCGCCGGGCGTATCGTTGGGTCTTTGCCCGCCGTAATCGGGCGCGCGATCCTGAAACTTGTTCGAAAGCTGTTTCTGCCAAAGTCCCGCCGGCTCAATGACATGAGAGTCCGAGGAGATCAGGACTTCATTAATGACCGCGTTGGTCTCTTTGCCGTAGGTGCGTTCGATAATGCCCATCGTTTGACTCCTTTGTAGCGTAGTAATCGCCCGAGCTGTCCTGCGGATTTGGGAAAATCGCTGACCGCTGTATTAGATGGGAATATCCCAGCCGGGGGTTACGGTGCAAGCTTTGCAGCGGTCTGTTTCCGGCAAGCTCACTAGCGCCCTCGAACTTCGGTCGTCCCGGGTTCATCCAAGGGTTCCACCGCTTCGCTCAATTCCAAGCCGGCAATTCCTTGCTCAACATAACACGGCTGGCGGGTCTGAGTAACTTTTCCGACCGTTCCTTTATAGACCGTAGCAGGTCAATGCATAACAATTTGTTTCGGCTGCCGCTCGGGGCACTTCACTTCGGCCGCGGCTCGCGCAAAAGGCTATCGGGCTGTTTGAATTCTCCCCGACGGAGCAGACGTACGGCATTGATCAGGCTGCGAGCGGCGTTGCGGACTTCCTCGTGAAAGTCTTTGTCCCGATCGAGATCGTCGTGGCTGGTCGCATAGGGCTTATAGTAACCCAAGTAGCCGTCGAGCAGGGCAGCGCGACCGGCAGGGATCAATCCCATATCCGTCAGCCAATCGGTGAGGCTACGACGGAGCGTTTCCGCGCCCGCGGCATCGCCGTGAACGATGACGGAGAATAGACGCCCGCTGAGATGGCGCGGGTAGGACCAGCCTTGAAGCTCCACCTGCTTTGCTCGCTCGGGATCTTTGCCGCCGGTCAAAGTCGGATCCGGGTTTCCTCCGTCGGCGCAGACCAGCCGATCGATCATCAGCTTCACTGAGCTGGGCGCTTGGTACCAATTGACCGGGCACACGACCATCACGCCGTGCGCCGCAACCCAACGGACATAAATTTCGGCCATCCAATCATTGACTTGCCCCATGGCGTGATTCGGATAACACGAGCAAGGCCAGTGGCATAACGGCATCGCCGTGGAAACGCAGGCTTTACACGGATAGATCACGCGGCCGTATTCGGAGGCGAGCTTGCTGAGATCCAATAGATCCACTTCGAAGCCTTTCTCGCCGACGATTACCTCTTCGGCCATCTTAACCAGACGCAAGGTTTTCGACATTTCTCCCGGGCAAGTGTGTTCGCTACGGCTGGAGCCGTTGATGAGGAGAATGCGCGGGTTCGACCGGGGACTCTTCTGACGTTTTTCCGCCTGCTGAATGGCGTTGCGCGTCTCGAGCCATTCGATAGGAAGAGCAAAATCAGGGTCGTTGAAGCCGGCGCCCGCCCGGCGGGTCCGCGGACTCTTGTGGTACTCTGAATAATTTTTCCATGCCACCTCAATGATTCTGTCGATTTCCTGCTCGGCGGCCGTAAAAGTAGGATCGTAGAATCGCTCGCGCGCCCGTTTGGAAAATTCGTCGTGCGACAGTTGAGCACTCGGTGTTCCCCTGCGCACCTTCGGTTTCGGCATGGCTCCCTCCTGAATTGTTCGCGTAGCGAGCTTTACCGGAGTCGGGGCGGACGTTGTGGGTCAGCAGAGCAGACGGGTCAACGAGTGTTCACGCCAGATGTAATGCGGTGTCAGGATCGTGAATCATTGCCACGACAATCTTCCAGCCCTCGCCGGTATTGCGCAGTGTGTAGGTTTCCCCGACCCGTTCCAGTTCGTGACCGTCTGTTTTGTAGCGTACCCTGCCGACACTCACCAGCGCTGCGTCGCCGCTCATTTGTTTTACCTGGAAGGTCTTCAACTCGCTACGCGCATAGCTGCGCGCTTTCAGGCCCTCCATCACTCGAGCGAAGAATGTTTCAATCTCGTCGGGAGTTCGCATGACGAGAACTCCCTGCGAAGCAATAAAAATGCACGGGACATGGCAGTACGGAAGCGCAGCGCGCGGGTTGAGAGTTTGGAACGCCTCCACGTAGCTGGTGAATGTCTGGGCGATAATTTTTTCTTGCTCGGTCATAACATTAGCTCCTCTGGTTTCGCGCGACCGGCATGTCGAGCCGTCTGCTATATCCAGCATAGGGTAAAAATTGACTCGAATTAAGCCGAGCGCCCCCCTGGTGGCCTCTCTCACCTGCCTTGACAATTCCGGGGGCGAGCGATAGACGCGGTCCTGGGAAAAGAGTTGGCGGGCACATCTGGAGGAGAGTGCACGGCTCCCGCCGAAGGTCCAAACGGCCAGGCAGCAGGAGGTGAGAAATGCAACCATGGCGTCTCCTTCACTCGGGCATAACCGCTGCGCTTGTTGTGCTTACGTGGCTTTCGCTCGCGCCGGCCGCACCGCTGGATGACTTGGTTGCCGCGGCCCGCAAGGAAGGCACCCTCGACTTTTACGGTCCATCCACTTTGAAGGCGGAGGGCGCCCAAGCCTTCGCGGAAGCCTTCAACAAAAAATACGGTACCAATATCGATGTGAAATTTCTTCCCTCCGGATCGATGACCCGGGACGTCGGCAAGGTTGCGACTCAGGCGGCCACAGGCGCGCCTCCCGAATGGGACGTCATGGTCGCCACCGACGCCCACCATGCGAGCCTTTGGCTCCGCAAGCTCCATAAACCGTTCGACTACAAGTCGTTAGGCATTGACGAAAAATTGATCGATCACGACAGCAGCTCGATCTCCTTTGTCCACCAGTACATCGTGCCCGTCTACAACAACAGTATGGTTTCCCCACAGGATGCGCCGAAAAGTTGGGAGGACCTTCTCCACCCAAGGTGGAAGGGCAAGGTAGGTGTAACCACGGCCACCCACCATTTCGGGCGCCTGGCGGCTGGGCCCTGGGGTGAAGAAAAGACCACGGCCTATGTCAAAGCGCTGGCGCAGCAGAACCCTGTGGTGGGACAGTTGGGACCCACCTACACCCGACTTCAACTCGGCGAGATTCTTGTCGCGTTCAGTTTGACCGACAGTTACATCTACCTGGCCAAACAGACCGGTGCTCCGGTCGCCTCGGCCGACGAGGTGCAGCCGGTGATCGCTCCCTCTTACCACGTAGGCGTGCTCAAGGGCGCGCAGCATCCCAATGCGGCGCACCTGTTCGCGATCTTTATGACTACTCCGGAATCGCAAAAGATTTGGGAAAGGACTGTCGGCGTAAGCTCCGCATTGATTCCCGGGACGGAGTACTATCGGAAAGCCAAAGGTAAGCAGATGATCTACATGAGCAAGGATCAGGCGGAGAAAGTGGATCAGCTTGCCAAGCAGTACGGCAAGATGCTGGGTATCCGATAACCGTCGACCGCCGCGATCGTAAGCGCGCGCGATCGTGCGAGCGTTTGAGGCAACAATACTCTCTTGATGATTCCGCCTTGGTGCGTTAACGCCGCATCACTAGCCACAACACCGGTACGAAGTCATTGCCGGACCATGCAATCCATTGCCGGCCGCACCCAGCCGGCGAACCGTCATCTGCTGGTATTTTTCGCGCCTTGGTAGGGCTGCAAAATTTCGATTGCAGGCTCGGTCGCTGCCACCACGCTGCCGGCCAGCAGGCGTGCGATGCAGCTGTAACTCACGTCATTCAGGTGCAAGCCGTCGCTAGTGACAATGTCCTCTAGTTTAAACTGACCGCTCGAAACCCAGTGCCTCATAACCGCGTATCTTCGAAACACCGCCACCTTCATGTCATTGCCAACCGCACCGATGGAATCCACAACCATGAGGTGTTTAGGGCGCGCAAGCACGCGCGGCGCGAACTGCGGATCCATCAATACGACATCCGCGCTCGCCGCCCTCAGACGGCTGATTCCCAGGCGGATGGTGTCGGCATATCCCTCGATGCTCTCGCGCCGCAATGCGTGATTGCTCCCTGTCTGCCAGATAACGAGCTGAGGGTGGTGAGACAGCACGTCACGGTCGAAACGCGCCAGCATCTCGGACGCGATCTCGCCGCGGACGCCCTTGTTGATGACCGTTACCGGGACCTGTGGCCAACGCTGGCGCAGTTCCCCGCCAAGCAAAGCGGGATAGGCGTGCGCCGGATCAGAGGCGCCGATTCCCTCAGTCGACGATGAACCGACCGCGACTATGATCAGGGGCTTGCCCGAGCGGATTGCACGGGCGGTGTTGGTCAACTTCACGCTGAAGCGCGTCATCTCGGGAGGGACGGTGCAGCCGCCGGCTACCCGCGCGGTTTCCGCGAACGCTATCGAGCAGAGTAGGAGACTGGCAGCGACGGACATCGCCCATCGAAATATGCTCATCGGTCGCTTACAGGTTTCGCAGCCGCGTCACCATGGGTCAAGAAGTCCGCCATCGCGCGGCCGATACAGTTATAGAGCGTAGCAGCAACCTGGCGGCGCTTCTCACCATCCTCCGCCCTCAGATCGAGCGCGCCGCTCTCGGCCCAGTGGCGCATGATACCGTAGCGGCGGAACAGCGGCACATCGTTGACATCCGACAGCTCTCGCATGGCGGTGAGATAGGGACCAAAATGGATCACCGCGTCGGTCTCGCGCGAGAACTGCATGTTCATCAACACCACCTCGGCGCCGCCGTCGCGGATTTTGTCGATCCCGGCCTGCACCGTATCGCGGAACTCGTCGACATCGAGCCCGCGAACCGCTTCCATTGTGCCGGTCTCCCAGATTACGAGCGTGGGCTTTAAGGGAAGGACGTCGCGCTCCAGTCGCTCGGCGGCGCCCTTTGCGGTCTGGCGTGCCACGGCAAGGTTGACGATATTAGTTCGCGCAGACGGAAATTTCTCCTTGAGCGCCGTGCCCAGATGCGCCGGCCAGGCGAATTCGACCCCACCCGCGGCACGCCCCGCGCTGGAAGCCCCGCCGAGCGCGACGATGACCACATTCCGGCGACCGGCGAGCGCCTTGGGTGTTTTCGTCAGGGTCGGCGCAAACGTGTAAAAGCGCTCCGGCACGGAGCACTCCTGCTTGGCCAATGCGCCGGCCGGTACCGATACAAGTCCGATGGCTACGCCGACTGTTATGTGGCGCACAAAAAGACGGATCATCCCCGCGCTCCTCCGCGCGCCGTCGGTGCGCCGACGGCACTGCCACCGGACGCGTCGTGCGTGCTGCCCGACCACTCCAGCAGCGCGGCCACGGCGATCATGATCGCGACGCCGGCCGCAGATACGGCGAACTGCATGACAATACCGCCGAAGAATTCGTTGAGCACCAGGTGGCCACCGACTGAGAGCAGGATGCCGAGACAAAAGATATAGAGGGAGTTACGCCCGCATATGACGAATGGCCAGGCGGCCGGGCTCCTCAAGAATCGCGCCTGCGGGTGGATCAGGTACGAGACCAGCAGCGCGGCAGCGAGCACGTTGGCGAAACGAAGTAACCCCAGGTCAGTCTTGCTCAAGAACGGCCATAAGAGCTTACTGCTAATCACGACCGGCATCGGGTCGTAGAATTCGTGCAAGGTCCAGTCAAAGCGGATCACAAACGCTGCCAGCGAGAACGCCAGCGCAAGCCAAAATAGCCAACGATGTTTGAGCCAGGAGACTCCGCCATGAATGTTGCGCCAACCAAGCCATGCGCCCAAAAGAAACAGCGCTTGCCAGGCGATGGGATTGAAGAACCATTCCCCGTCCGGACCGGGATAAGTCGGCAACGCGACACGACTGTCGAACTGGACCAGCAGCCAAAGGGTCAAGGAGATGGTCAACGTCGCCCAAGGCGCGTGCCGGAAGCTCTTCAGCACGAGCGGGAGAACCGCTAACAGCACAATGTAGAGCGGCAAAATGTCCATGAAGGCCGGCTGGAAGCGTAGCAACAATGCGTGAACCAATGCCAAACCGGGCTCGTCGAGAAAATTGGCGGCGCCGAACTCTTCGGCATAGAGCGCGTTATTGAGACCACTGATGGTGGAGGCCACCGTCGCCATATATATCATGAACAGAAAGACGTGTGCGACGTAAAGCTGCCATACCCGCCGATATATACGGATACCAGCAACAACAAAACCTTGGCGCTCGAGGATCCGGCCGTACACCATACCTGCGGTGTAGCCGGAGATCAGGATAAAGACCTCGGCGGCATCGGACAACATCACCGACTGCAGCGTAAACGACGCCAGGATATTGTTCGGCAGGTGATCGATGAAGATGCAGAAGAGGGCCAGGCCGCGGAAAAAATCGAGTCGGAGGTCGCGGTCCACGGCCAAAGTACGGCTTGCGGCGGCCATCTGATAAACCCCAAGAAACGCTCCGTGCCAACGCTGCTGCACAAGTTGGCGCGGTTTACGGCATTCCCCTCGGGAACCCAGTTCTTAAAGCTTTCTACCGGATATCCGCACCGAATCCAATCTACCCGGTTTAACGGGGAGAGACCTGAGGGCAGGGTTTGGTCGTCTCAAGCGCGATTTCTGAGCTGCGCTTTTTTCGCTGAAGCGCGAATGTACTTGAGCGTGATCGGTGACAGGTCTCGGGGACCGATCATGACCTCGATGATCGCGAAGGTGGACGACTTCGCCGCCTGTTCCAGCGCGCGACGCAGCTGGCCGGCCGTCTCCACGCGAAAACCGCGGCCGCCCCACAAACGCGCCAGTTCGGCGTAACGCCAGGAAGGCAGCGCGAGGAGATCTTGACGGTTGGCGATCGGCCGGAAGATCCCCCAACCGCCGTTGTTTAGCAGGACGACGATCGGATTGAGCCGGTAGCGCGGCGCGTGGGCGATTTCGACGCCGGTCATCTGGAAA
>DATBMR010000059.1:0-38096 GCA_036554745.1 Binatia bacterium | reverse complement strand
CCGAGTTTCTGTTGGCAACATGGGGGTCAAAAAGAGCGCCGCGATTAACGCCGCATGCAAGACCAGCGAAAAAACCAGCCATTTCGGCAGACGCTCTTGCGAGCCGATCGCGGGATAAGAGCGCTCGCGCATGCTGATCGTACCCGTTGGAGTTTGCTGCGCCACCTGCGCCCTATCCTTCCTCAGGCCGCGTCACCATGCCGAGTCTTTCAATACCGGCCTGTTTGATTTCAGCAATCGTTTTCATAACGACGCCGTAGCGAACGTCCTGATCGGCGCGCAGATAGACTTGCTTGTTGGCGTCGAGCTTTTTGATGCCACGAAGCTTGGCACCCAATTCCGGTAGCGACATGGCATTGTCATTGAGATATACCTTGCCGTTCTTCGCCACCGTCACCACGAGGTGCTCTTCGGTGCCCGGAATAGCGGCAGAGCGCGCCTGCGGCAGGTTGACTTGCACGCCCTGCTGGATGATGGGCGCGGTCACCATGAAAATAACCAGCAATACCAACATCACGTCCACGAGCGGAGTCACATTGATCTGTGAAATAGTCGTACTGTCGCGCTGCGACGACGCGTCCACGGCCATAATTTACCTCGCGTGTTTCAGCTCAAAACCAATCATGTTTGCCAAATCGGCTGAGCGTCGATTCCATGGAGCGATCAGCGCGACATGCGTTCGGCCCGTCCCGCGCGCTCACAACTCAGATCACCGCCATGCCCCAAGTGCTCTGATTATACCCTGTAATTTAATTACTTGAAGAAGTGGCGCTCAGCGATATTGAGAAACTCGTGGGAAAAATTGTCCATCTCGACGACGAGTACCTTGATTTGCTGGACAAAAAAATTATAGGCCATCAGCGCTGGAATCGCTGCCGCCAATCCAACGGCCGTGGCAATCAAAGCCTCCGCAATGCCGGGGGCAACCGCTTGAATGCTCGAGGAATGGGTTACGCTCAAACCACGAAACGCGTTCATGATTCCCCAAACCGTACCGAATAATCCCACAAATGGCGCCGAGCTGGCGGTGGTTGCCAGGAATGAGCAATGTTTCTCCAATTTCGTCGTTTCAACGCTGGTCGCTCGCTTCATCGCGCGCGCGACGTTATCCACACCGCTCAATTCAGTGGTTAAATCCCCGGATGACGATTCTTTTTTTGAGCGCGATACTCGGATCAGCTCTTCGTAGCCGGAGCGGAAGACTTGTCCAACGGGGCTTGCGGTGAGCTCGCGACTAGCATCGTGGATCGATGACAAGTTACGCCGCTCCCAGAAGATCTCGATGAACCTCTCGGATTCTCGCTTCGCGCAGCGGATCTGCCGGTATTTGTACGCGATGATTCCCCAACTCAGCACCGAAAATAACACCAGCAGATAGAGCACTCCCTGGACAATCAAACCGGATCCGCGAACCAGATCGAGAATGCTGTGTTGCTGGGCTGGAACGAAACCGTCTTGAGCCAACAACTGAAGTGCCAAAAGAAAAGACATTGCGGATAATGTGCGGTTATTCTAAAAAGTATTACAACCCTAGTAATTAGTCAATTAAGAATTAAAATCTCATCATTAATCTGCCGAACGGAATAGCCACATGATACGAAAACTGGCCGATTTGGCGCTGCGAGACAAAACAGTTTTTGTCCGGGTGGATTTCAATGTGCCGATCGATCAAGGGAGGATTACCGAGCCTCATCGCATCGACAGCGCACTGCCGACGATCGGTTTCATATTGGAGCGGGCTAAGAGGCTCGTGCTCGCTTCGCACCTGGGCCGCCCCGACGGCAAACCGGTCGCGAAGTATAGCCTCGCGCCGGTCCGTGAATATTTGGAGCGCGCGCTGAACGTGCCGATCACCTTGGCGCCGGATTGTATCGGTCTGAAGGTGGAGCGTATCGTACGAGACGCCAACCAGCGCGTTGTTCTGCTAGAAAATTTACGCTTCCACCCTGAAGAAGAAAAAAACGATCGGGCCTTTTCTCAGGCGCTGGCCGCCCTAGCCGACGTTTATGTGAACGACGCCTTTGGCGCAGCCCATCGCGCCCACGCTTCCATCTCAGGCATGGCAGCCTTCTTCAAGGAAAAGGCAGCCGGCCTTCTCCTGCAAAAAGAACTGGAGTATTTAACACCAATTCTCACCAACCCGGGGAAACCCTTCGTCACCATTCTGGGCGGCGCCAAAGTTTCTGACAAAATCGGCGTGATCAAAAATCTGTTGCCGAGGGTCGACGCCCTGCTTATCGGCGGCGGCATGGCCTACACTTTTCTCAAGGCGCAGGGGATCGATGTCGGAAAGTCTTTGCTTGAGCAAGACAAACTCGGACTCGCGACCGATATTTTGCGGGAAGCAGCGGCGCGCGGCGTCCGGCTCTTATTGCCTGTCGATCACGTCACTGGGGACAGCGACAAAAAGAATCCGACGACGTCTGCCGGAGCGGTTCCTGCCGAACGGCTCGGACTGGATATTGGTCCACAGACGAGCTCCCTCTTCGCCGATGAAATCGGTAAGGCCAAAATGGTTCTGTGGAATGGTCCGGTTGGCCTCTTCGAAGTGCCGCCCTACGATCAAGGCAGCCGCGCTTTGGCCAAAGCATTGGCTGACCGTTATCCCGGAGTAGTCAGTATTATCGCCGGCGGTGACACCGTGGCGGCAGTAACGGCATCGGGGCACGAAAAGAGAATCAGCCATTTATCCACCGGCGGGGGCGCAACGCTAGAATTCCTTGAGGGCAAGGAACTCCCAGGCATCACCGCGTTGGAGGACGGACAATGAGTCCACCGCTGGTTGCTGGAAATTGGAAAATGCAAGGCGGCCAAAGCACCGGCCCGGCGCTCGCCAGACAGATCGTTCTAGGGCTGCAGCGGCCGCTCCCCGTCCAGGTCGTGCTGGCGCCGCCATTCACGGCGCTCACCGCGGTCAAGCAGGTCCTTGGGGACGGTGAGGTGAAACTGGCGGCGCAGAACAGCCATTGGCAAGAGAGCGGCGCATTCACGGGCGAAATCAGTCCAGCGATGCTGGCGGAGATCGGCTGCGCATTCGTCATTGTCGGTCACTCGGAGCGGCGCCATATCTTCCACGAGACCGACGAAATGATTGCTCAAAAGGTGCTGTCCGTAATCCGATTCGGCATGCGGCCGATCCTTTGCGTTGGCGAAACCAGCGACGAACGGCGTGCTGGTCACACTTCGGTCGTTGTCGCCCGCCAACTCGAGTCCGCGTTGAAGGACATCACCAAAGATGATATAGAACACGTCGAAATCGCCTATGAGCCGGTGTGGGCGATCGGCACGGGGCAGAATGCAACAGCCGGCCAGATCCGCGACACTCACACCCAGATCCGAAATTTTCTCAACGATCGTTTCGATAGGGATAAGGGAGAGGAGACGAGGATTCTCTACGGCGGCAGCGTTAAACCGGAAAACGCCGCGATGCTGGCTGAAATCGAGGAAGTGAATGGGGTATTGGTCGGCGGCGCAAGCCTCGCAGTTGAGTCTTTTTTGCCGATCGTAGAAGCGTTTCAATAGGTACGTCCATATATGATTATCGCTATAACGATTGTCCACGTCCTGGTCTGTATCGGCTTGATCCTTGTGGTTCTCTTACAAACCGGTAAAGGCGCCGAAGTGGGCGCTGTATTCGGCGGATCGAGCTCGACTATTTTTGGCAGCAGCGGCGCGGGCAATTTCTTGACCCGCCTAACGACGGCGATGGCGATCGTGTTCATGATAACATCGCTCACTCTGGGTTATCTAACAGCACGAAGACCCTCGGCGACCATTTTTGACAATCGCGCGCCAGCCGGGGAACCTCGTGCGCCGGCAGCGCCGACGCAGCAGCAAGGCGAACCAGCTGGTACCACACCGCCGCAGCCGGACAACTCTGTGCCAACAAAACCAGCTACACCATGACGACAAATGCGAGGGTGGCGGAATCGGCAGACGCGCTAGTTTGAGGGGCTAGTGCCAGAAATGGCGTAGGGGTTCAAATCCCCTCCCTCGCACCATTTCCGGTCTCTCCCTGTTCCCAAAAATTTCGTCAGCTCTGATTTCGTCGGCTCTGAATGGCTGCTTCCATTCGGCCACCTCGCTTCCGAAAAGTCACACCTCCGTCAGTAGACCGTTCTAGACTTGCCTCGGAGTGCGAATACTCCAAGCAAGTTGTTAAGAGTCGCTCCTGCCAACGTGCGAATTCGTCTCGGCTCAACCGGTTTTTGTCATCACGATGTCGCATGTGTCGATTTTTGACCTGCTCCGTTTTCGAAGGTCTCCGGCCACCTGGACCTGAGCTATTGCAATTCAACTACTTACAACGTGAGACAAGTCATGGCATATGGCTTGCTCATTTGAGCGTGTCTTAGGAGCAGAGAACAATGAAGAAGACCGACAGCGCTATCAAGCTTCTAACTTTGGCAGAAGCCGCAAGCATACTCAAAATTTCCAAACGCACTTTACATCGCATGATCCAAAACCGGCAAATCCCGGCTTTTAAAGTTGGAGGCCAATGGCGCATTTTGGAGAGCCGATTCCAGGAATGGGTGCAAGAGGAAGAAAATATCGCTCCCAAAGCCAGCTAGCAGACTCCGGCGCAGCGCTCGCCCTTTTCTCATCTCATAGCCGTAATCTCGACCGACCTCTCAGTTAAGTCGTTTGCCGGACCCGTCATCATCGGAGATGGTTCGTAGAATCATTCAAGCGGTGCTAAGCGACCAGAAGTCCACAACGTGGCACCGCTCGGCTTGGCTGAACCTTAAACACAAGGAACACCCGATCAGATCTTATGTCAGTCTTCTCGTTGCACAGGAGCGGTTGATAGAGTCAGGCTCAACGGACCTTGCTATCGCTCGGTTTGGCGAATCCGTAATTGTGCCAGTTCGCCAGGACCCGCTCTTGCACTTCTACCGGCCAAAGCTGTTCGAAGCTCGCCTTGACCGGGATACTCTCCTGCGGCCAATCCTTGGGCCAGGTGCAGTCGAAGATGACCCCGGCCGCGTCGCCGATCAGTCGTTCTTTGGGCGGTAAGAATGGCAGCAGTACGGGAAATCCGGGGATATGCGGCACTTTATGGATGCCGTTCACGGGATGACACTTGGTGGTGATCGCGTGTAGCACCTCGTTCATATTCGTCGGATCCACGTCCGCCTCCACGATCACGACGAAGTAAGTAAAAAGGCCGGGTTTGGTCGCCCACACGGCATGCGCCACGCGCCGCGCAAAATTCACGAAGGGAACTTCAGTCGACACCACGCACATGTGGCCGACGCCGAATGGGGGACAAAATACGCTCTTGACCGGCAAGCCGAGTTTTTTGAGCTCGGAAAAAATTTCCGCACCTTTGATCAGCGCCGTGGCCGTCTGACCCTCATGAATCGGCATGCCCATGTTAGAAAACGGCAAAATGGGATTATTGCGATACGTAATCGCCTTGATTTTTAGCACCGGTTTGGGTGATGACTTACCGGCTTCGTAACCCATATACTCACCAAAGGGCCCTTCGATCATTCTTTCGTGCGGCATCACTTCGCCTTCGATGATGATTTCCGCACAAGCCGGCACCTCCAGATCGACCGTCTCGCATTTCACCAAAGGAATCGGCGCGCCCTGCAGTGCGCCGGCGACTTCAACCTCATTGACATAAGGCGGCAGCATCACGCAGCTGACCAGAGCAATCACCGGCGCGCCGCCGATAGCGACGGCTACCGGCATCGGTTTATTCATGGCCTCGTACTTCTGGTACATTTGGCCAATGTGCTGCTGCATCGGAAAAAGACAACCGAGGGTGTTGCGATCATGGACCATCAGTCGGTACATGCCCCAATTGACCCAGGAGCTATCGGGATCCTTGGTGATCACCGTGTGCCAAGTCCCGATATAGCGACCGCCATCGCCGCCATGAATCAGGGGTATGGGAAACTTGAGCGCGTCAACGGCATTACCCGTATCGATATTTTCTTTGCATGGTCCGGTCTTAACCAACTTCGGCGGAATCAAATTTTCTTTTCGCTTTAGATATGTCGCCATGATCTCCTGGGCGGAAGAAGTAGGCGACATGTGCATCGCGAGAGCTGTTCGCGCGAACAAGCCATGGCCGGGCCGTTGGCTGGTGCCAAGCGGTGCCCCCAGTGCGCGAAACCCTTTTGGATACCCTTTGACGTTTTCAAACAACGCGGCGGGCGCGCCGAGATCGTAAACGTGCCGGCTGATCGCGCCCATCTCTAAGTTCCAGTCTACCTCAACACCGATCCGTTGCACTTCCTGATACTCTTCCAAAATTTCGATATAGTCCCTGAGATCATCAATCTGCATAGAAACTCCTTACCAGGGAACCGAGAACCGACTAGCTGCCTGGGGTTCGTTCGATAAGATCCCGACTTTTGATTTTATAGCAGACCTAAATCCGTGAAGGCAAAAGATTTTCAATACGGTGTCTGGGGCACTCCGGCGGGAAAAAATCTAGACAAAATTTGCGTTGTGAACTATAGTTCAGGCTTCCGATTAACCCACGAAGGGGGAACCGATGGCAGAAACGAACAGACCGAGCGGTCTACCGGCGGATCTCGGCGCTTACCTTGGCCCCGGCGCCAAGATTAACGGGAAACTACATTTTGACGGCCAAGCCACCATCGACGGCGAAGTCGAAGGCGAGATCATCGCGCAAGGCCACGTGACGGTCGGTCAACAAGCGACGATCAAGGGCAAGATTTCAGCCGCCTCGATTCTGGTCCAAGGCAAAGTCATGGCTGACGTTCAGGCCGACAAGAGACTGGAAGTGCAGCCGCCCGGTTCGGTCGTCGGCGACGTGACCACCCAAAGTTTGGTGATCGGCGACGGCGCGGTGCTCGAGGGTCATGTGTCGATGAAAAAGACCGAGGGCCGAGTGCTGCCACTACGCCAGGATGTGAAAAAAGAAAGCGCCGCATCAACGAGCTAATCGGCGAACAAAGGCACGATTTTCCGCTCCTTTGCGCGTACCAGCCCGCGCGCAGTAATACGTAACTCGGGCAGAGTCACGAACGGCAAGAAATTCAGCGCGAAAATCGGCTTGTGAAAAGACGAGCCCATTGTTCTAAGACGCGCTTGAATCCGTCGGAGTCCGCCTGCGACCTGCCGCCACGGCTGCAGCGAACAGATCCCGCCGAGCGGAAAGTCGATCATTTCCAAGAGCTCACCTTTGTTTACGACCGCGATTCCTCCGCCCGCGTCGAGCAGTGCGTTGGCGCATTGCGCCATATCGCCATCGTCGCTGCCGACGATCATGAGCGTGTTTTCATCGAGGTTCGTGGTCAAACCGACAGCACCCACTCTCGCGCCGAAACCTTTTAAAAAGCCAAAAGCCGGTCCAGGCGAACCGCGGTGACGGTCGAATACCGCAACTTTTAAGATATCCTCGGTCGGGTTCGCCGGAACGTTCGCGTCGAGCGCGCTAATTTGAATAATACGTTCGGCGGTGATGTTCTGGTTGACCAGCTCCATCACACGAACTTTCGGCGCGGCGGCCACAGTCGCGATCTTAAAAATCATCGGGGTGATCGCCGATGCCACCGACAACGAATGCAACATGTCCCGCGGCGGATCTACCGCCTGCCGGTTCACCATCGATTCGCCGCCGCGCGCTACGGTCGTGCCGCCGATAAGTACCTCGCGCACGCGACACTGTTCCAAATCATCGATTAACACGATATCGGCGAACCGCCCCGGCGCGATCCCGCCGATATCGTGCTCGAGGCCCGAGTAAGTTGCCGGCGTGAGCGTCACGGCTTGGAGCGCCTGGATAGGAGTCAGTCCAAGCGCAATCGCGCGGCGCACCACCTGGTCCATATACCCTCGCTCTTCCACGTCATCGGGAGACATACTGTCGGTTACCAAGATCAGACGTCGCAAGCTGGCGCGCGAAGCAATTAAGCGCGGCAAAATCGCTTCAAGGTCCTGCCGCAACGAACCTTCACGCAGCATGGTCCAATAGCCGAGGCGCAACCGCTCGAGCGCCTCCTCATACCGTATCGGCTCGTGGCACGAGGAAACTCCCGCCGCCGCAACCGCGCACAATTTTTGATCCCGCGCTCCCGCCGTATGGCCGTGAACGATCTGGCCGTTGCGCCGCGCCAGAGCCAGACGTTCGAGAATTTCGTCATCCGATTGAATCAGGCGTAACCACGACACGACCTCGCCCATTCCAAGTACCCGAGGGTCGGCGAGCGCCTCGGCGATCTCCTCTGGTGAAAACACCGCCGTGTTACACAGTAGCGGATCCTGGGGCGCCGCCATCGAGACCAGCGTATACACTCGTAGCGGGTGGTCGCCGACTTCGTCGAGAAAAAGAGTCATGCCGCGCATGCCGAACACGGTAGCCAGCTCGTCGCACGAAGCCACCACGGCGGTCGTGCCATGCGCCACAAACGATTGGAGATTTTCGAACGGTCGAGCGTAGTGGCCGATGTGCGTGTGGCCATCGACAAAGCCGGGCGCAATATACCCGCCAATTGCATCGAGTACCCGGGTCGTATTCCCCTTTGCATGTTGCGCGCTCGGTCCAACATAGCAGATTCGGCCGTCGATCACGGCGATCTCCCAACCATCGAGCAGTTCGCCCGAGTAGACATTCACGAGCGTGCCGCCGGTGATGATGAGATCGGCAGGGATTTCGCCGAGGGCGGCACCAATCAATCTTGCGGATTTTTCCTTCGAAAGCGTCATGACCGCGTTTTTAACATGAAGGCCCGGCCTGACCAAAGCGGTCGCGCTTCGCCGGTCGTGAGAGCCCGGCGCGCACGCGCGAGGCTAGTATCAAAGCCAGCCCAGAGATATAGTGGGAGAATATTTCATCGACTATTCCCGCATGTCTCGATTCGCCGGATCAATTCCAGTTCTGCAAATCATCCTGCTCTGTGTCGGGCTCGACCAGGCAACCAAATGGCTGGCGAAGCGATACCTTGCGCCGGATGGCTTGATCTCCTTCGCCGCGGATACTCTGCGCCTGCAATATGCCGAAAACACCGGCGCGTTTCTCAGTCTGGGCTCCTCACTGCCGCAGCCCTGGCGTCACATCGTCTTTACTGTGCTCGTTGGCTTATTTCTGCTGGCGTTGCTTGCTTACGTACTGTTCAATCGCACCTTGCCCGAAACGTATCGGCTTTCTTTGTCGCTGGTGTGCGGCGGAGGCACGAGCAACTTGATTGATCGGGTGATCTACGATGGCCGCGTTGTCGATTTTCTCAATGCGGGCATCGGTCCCATCCGGACAGGAGTTTTCAATGTCGCCGACATGGCGATCACGACGGGCGCGATTCTTCTGTTGATCGATAGCGTGAGAAGCAAGCCGGAAGACTCGCGCCTATAGACGCTGTTCGGAGACAAGCCGAGTACGCCCGACGTGGAGGATGGTAATGGCCTGGATTTACCTGCTTATCGCCGGTGCCCTAGAGGTTTTTTGGGCGATTAGCCTCAAGTACACCGAGGGCTTTTCTAAGCTCTGGCCGACCCTAGTGACGGTCGGCGGGATGATCGCAAGCTTCTATTTCCTCGCCTATGCGCTCAAGACCATACCGGTCGGGACCGGTTATGCCGTTTGGACCGGTATTGGCGCCGCCGGAACTGCGCTTCTCGGAATTGTTCTCTTTGGCGAATCCGCCGCTTCCTCGCGGCTCGCCTGCATCGGTCTCATCGTGCTTGGGATCATTGGCCTCAAATTGACTTCGACCTGATTTCGCCATTGACCAGCGCAACGTCGGTCACTGGAGAACCGTCGGATGCGACGACGCCTTGCTTCGCACGCTTGGCTAATTTGACAACGCGCGATCGAGCACATATTTTCGCTTTCGAGGTGCACCGATCATGATCATCGATTGTCACGCACATTTGATGCCGCAGAGTTGGTTTCATCCGAAATCGCCGAAATCGATCTTCGACCTGCCTGCACTGTTCGAAGAACAGGACAAGGCGGGCGTCGACATCACGGTCTTTGGCAACAACTGGATTCGTTCGCCCGAAGGCTATGATCCATTCAGGGTCGTTCAGGAGTTCAACGGCCACGCCGCCGAGCTGACCGCCAAACATCCAACACGCTTGCTCGGTCTCGCCTGCTCGGTGCCGTACGATGACGACAAGATTCTCAAGGAAACCGAAAAGGCGATTCGGGAATACAAGCTCAAGGGCATCATGATTGGCTCGAGCACCAATGGCGAGTACCTGGACTCGCCGCGCGCGACGCCGTTCTTTGAATTAGTCAGCGATCTCGATGTGCCGCTCTTTGTCCATCCGCCCAAGTTCACCATCGGCAACGAGAAGATGGAAATCTTCCGCCTGCCGGAAATGCTCGGCCGGCCCTTCGATACCACGCTCGCCTTGACTCGCTTCATTTTCACGGGCGGTTTCGAAAAATTTCCGAAACTTAAAATGGTGTGCGCTCACGTCGGCGGCGCGCTGCCGATGCTGCCCGGCCGTTATGGCTTTGGCTATGAGCTCAGAAAAGATGAGAGCTTCGGCCCGTGGGAGCCGGATGTGATGACGCGTCCGCCGGCAAGCTACATGAAACAGCTCTATTTTGACACCGTCTGCTACCACCCGCCCGCGGTGCAGTGCGCCATCGACACCGTCGGCATCGACCACGTTGTGTTCGGCAGCGACTCGCCGCCAGTGCCAATCCCTCTCACAAGAGCGGTTGATACCGTCCGACAATTGAAAATCTCGGCTGATGACAAACAAAAAATACTCGGCGGCAACGCAGCGAAACTACTGGGCTTGGCTTAATGAGCAAGCCAAGAATTGCGGCCAGGGCGAAAACAGCCGTATCCAAAGAACTCGGAAGGAGCTCCAATGGCTCGACAACTCGGTCCCGGTGACCCGTTTCCCAGCTACAAGGTAGCAACCGTTGATCGCGGTGCCCTAAACATTCCGGCCGATCTCACGGGAGAGTACGCCGTCGTCATATTCTATCGCGGTGTCTGGTGACCGTATTGCGTGCGGCAGGTTGCCGACTTTCAAGCGCATATGGACGAATTCAGAAACGAAAACATCGATGTGATCGCCCTCTCGGTCGATCCGGTGGATAAAGCGAAAGAAATGGTCGAGCGCACCAGCGCGACTTTTCCGATTGCTTATGGACTAAAGGTGCCTGAAGATGCGACCAAGGTCGGTGCCTACTGGGAGGAGCGTCGCGGCATTATTCACGCGACTAATTTTACGCTTGATTCAGCCCATAAGATTCTTCAGGCTTGTTTCGCCACCGGCCCGATCGGGCGCATCACCGCAGCCGATGCCTTGAGTTCGATCCGCGGCACAAAGAAGAGAAAGGCCCAAGGCGGGTAATCCATGGTGCCCACAGTCGTTGTAGGACACCGTGTGTTTGCCGAAGGTTAGGCCGAACACCAGGTGGGACGAAGGCCTACTAGAATCCTCGACCAGTAACTTCGGCAATGACCCGCAGCGCCGATTCGATGTCGTCCCGATTGACGTCCAGGTGAGTTACCATCCGCACACGGCGCGCATCGACCGGGCCGCCGAGCACTTTTCTTTCAGCGAGCAGCTGCAAAAATCGTACGGAGCTAAGTCCAGTATCTTCGACGTCGTACAGTACAATGTTCGTTTGAACCTTTTCAGGGCGAATTTTTATCCCACGAATTTGCGCCAGCCCTTCCGCCAACGCTCGCGCGTTATCGTGATCGGTCTGCAGCCGCTTAGGCCCCTCCTCCAAGGCGACCAGGGCCGCAGCCGCAAGTACGCCCGCCTGCCGCATACCCCCGCCGAGCATTTTACGAATCACACGACAGCGCTCGATCAAATCTTTCGATCCAACGATCATGGAACCGACCGGGGCGCCGAGACCTTTGCTGAAGCAGAACTGCACCGAGTCGAATTTGTTTGTCATCTCGGCGACGCTCTCATTTAAATGGACTGCGGCGTTGAAGATCCGCGCACCGTCGAGGTGAACTTTCAAACCGGCTTGATGGGCCTTGGCGCAGATCTCGAGTGCCAATCCGGTAGGATAGACTGTGCCGCCCGCCATGTTGTGCGTGTTTTCCAGCGCTATCAAAGCGGTTTGGGATCGGTAATAGGCCTTTTCACGAATTGTCGGCGCAATTTGCCACCACGATAGGATCCCGTCTTGGGCGGCAATCACCCGCGGCAGTACCCCGCCCAAAGCCGACATCGATGCCATCTCGTAGTTGTAAACATGGCCGGCCGCCTCACAGATCACTTCCTGGCCGCGCTGAGCCTGCGCCATGATGCACGTCAAATTGCCCATGCTGCCGGACGGCACGAACAATCCGGCCTCACGGCCGAAGACTTCGGCGGCGCGCTCTTGCAAATGATTAACCGTCGGATCTTCCGCATAGACATCGTCTCCGACCTCGGCTTCGGCCATGGCCCGGCGCATGGCCGGTGATGGCTTAGTGACGGTATCGCTGCGCAGGTCGATGACTTTATCGCTCATGATGAATCATTCATCCCGGGTCATTTCGAGGAGCCAACGCGACTAGAAATCTTTCTGTCATGCCGCCGCCAGTCATCTCTTTGCTAAATTACACTCATCCGTCATTGCCGCCTTTTAACTTTTGAACGTTAACCGTTAAACGCTTACTCCAACCGTCCCTCAATCTCACGAATAGTCGCGGGTGCAAGCGCCGGACGCACGAATGCGTTGTAGATGCAATCGTTCTGGAGCCACATGATGTCGGCGCGCTGACGCACCGCCTCGCGCATTTCCGCCTGTAGCTTGTCCTCCATGCAATATTGCTTGATGACGTTAACGACCATGTTGCCGTGACCTTCGTCATGGTACTCGTGCGCCCGAAAAAAATCCAAAGAACTCGAGGAAATCCAGGGATAGTATTTCTCCAGCGCCTCTCTCTCCTCTCTCATCCGTTTCGGCCCGCCGCCTTCGAACACCAGGCCGGTACCGATGGCCACCGCCCAATGACTCTGCTGCACCAGCGAGACGTACATCTCTAGGGCGGCGCGAATACCCGGTAATGGCTCGTAATCGAGGATTTCTGCGCGACCGATGCCGATCCCTTCGGCAAATCGCACCCAGAGCTCGGGATGGCTCGGGTACTTGCCACCGAACAGATCTTCACCCTCCTCTTCGACCATGTTTTCCAAAAGCATGCGGCGTAGTTCAGGGACCGGACACTTTTGATAACGGACGCCGAAGAAACGGTGAATGTTGCGAAACTCGTGGAACTGATTTTTCGCCCAGCCCTGGAGCTGTTCCTTGGTCAAGCGGCCGGTCAGCAGCAGCTGCCGGACCGGATGGGCTCGCGGATGGCGCTGTTGCAGTGTATGTTGCAGATCAGCGATGAGTTCCTCGGGACCAAGCAAACTCTCCATATGCCCTCCTCCGGCGCGGCGCGCACGTATATGATCCGGCATGATAGCCAAGTTCCAAACGCTTCGCCAGCATGCCAGGTTGTCTTTTGGTTTTCGCTTTACTAGCATGACTGCGTGGTTTCGTTGTCTTTACGCCGGGTCACGAAAAAGTTCGGCTCCGTCACAGCGGTCGATCACGCGAATCTTGACGTGAATGCGGGCGAGTTTCTCGTCGTCGTCGGTGAAAGTGGCTGTGGCAAGACCACCACACTACGCTTGATCGCCGGCCTGGAAAAAATCGACAGCGGTACCATCTTCATCAATGGCTCGGTCGTCAACGACGTGCCGGTCGGACAACGGGGCGTGCAAATGATCTTTCAAAATTTCGCGCTCTGGCCGCATATGAAAGTGTTCGATGAACAACGTTATTCGAACCTCACCTTGCCGCTGCGGGTTAGAAAATGGTCGAAGGACAAGATCAGCGAATTTCTGCGGCCCCTCGCTTGGAAAATCGGTGTCGAAGAAAGTTTTTTCAAGCGAAAACCAACCGAGCTCTCGGGCGGTCAGCAACAGCGCGTCGCTCTAGGTCGAGCGATGGCCACCTCGCCGCGCATCATGTTGATGGACGAGCCGCTGAGCAACATCGATCCACCCAATCGCCTGCGGATGCGCGAAGAGATCAAGTCCTTTCACAAGCAGCACCGCCTCACCACATTATACGTCACGCACAATCTGGCCGACGGCGTTGCGCTCGCCGACCGCATCGCGGTTATGCACGACGGCCGTTTCGAGCAAGCCGACACACCTGAGAACCTGATGCGTCATCCCGCAACCGAATATGTCGCCGATTTTTTCAAGGCTGAGCAATTCGGCTCACGGATCTTAGCGAGGTAAAAGTCAGGCCATGCGAAAGGCCACGGCCCTCTGTTTGTTTTCGCTGACGCTGCTGGCGGCGGCCCCGGCTCGCTCGGCCTGTCGCGAGCTTGACGTCGCGCGCAGCTGGTTTCCCCATGCTTACGCTGCCGGAGTCGATGCGACTATCGAATTCTTCGGCCATAATTTCTTTCAAATCACGTCGAGCAAAGGGACCAGGATCATCACCGATCCGGTGGCCCCCGGCTTCTATCCCACTCCGGAAGTGGCACCGCAAGCCATCACCGTGGGCCGGGAGCATCCTAATCATAATTACGTGCAGATCGCCAGGAACAAACCGGTTGTCCTGCGTGGGTTAAGCAATTACGGCTCGGAATGGAACAAGATCAGTACGACGGTGGGTGACGTGCTGATTTATAGCGTGCCGGTTTACCAGCAGCAGTTCGGTAACGCGCTCAAAGGTGCGGCTTTCGTGTTCGACCTCGGGATGCTATGCATCGCTCATCTCGGCGATCTCAGCCACAAGCTGACCGAGCAACAAGTCAAAGCGTTCGGGAAAGTAGATATCGCCATGATTCCCATCGGCGGCAGCTTCACCATGCCGCCGGACACGGCAAGAGAAGTCTTGAATCAGTTAAAACCCAAAGTTGCGATCCCGATGCATTACCGTGAGAGCACCTATCTTCTTGAACTATTCGTGAAGGGCTATCCGCACAAGTATCTCAACACGCATACCATGACATTCGCTAAGAATGCCTTACCATCGCCCACGCAAATCTTCATCTTCACTCCTTGGGGAATGCGGGACTACAGATAGGAGTGATGGAGTACTGGAGTGCTGAGCTTTCCCGATCGTTAGCCATTGCGTTCGTTGCGTTTATTAAATCTTGAACGCTTCGACCGTTTCCTTGGCGAAAAGCTCATCCAAGTTGAGCTTCTGCTGGATCAGCCCTTGCTCAAAAAGATAGCCGTGAAGAGTTTCCAGGTTCGCGCGGTTCGATTCCAGACCGTAGGGCCAGTAATCCGCCGCCATCAGATCGCGCGTTTCTTCGTACTCCGCCGAAGTCCAGGGCAGACTGACCCGCAGTATATTGGTATCGTACAGATCCCGCATGCAGATCGCTTTCGCTTGACAAAAAGCTTTATACAACGTTTGCGCCACCCACGGATCTTGGTCGTAGATCGAGCGCTTGAGCACGAGCACATGCATGATCGGAAAGAGCCCGGTCTTCCGGTAATAGCTCATTTCCACCTGGCGGTAGTTTGGGAACAGCCGCTTCACCTTGGTTGAGCCCTCAAGAAAACAGGTTGGCATACGCGGCGACATCATGGCGTCGATCTCACCGCTTTCGATCATCGCATTGAGCGTCGTATCCGGCCGGGTTTCGAGGCGCACCCCCGGCGGCATTTCGAATTCGACACGATCCTTGCGTCCCGGATGCTCTTCGCCGGCCTGAACCCAATAAATATCGCTGGGCAGAACCTGGTGTTCGTGCTGAAACAAGCCGCGCAGCCACACCGCCGCCGTCATTGAATATTCCGGCACGCCCATGCGCTTGCCGCGCAAGTCTTCCACACGTCGGATCTCCGTATTGGCGTTGACGAAAATACACCGATGGCGAAAGGTCCGTGAAGGAAAAACCGGAATGGCGACGAACGGCCGCCGGCCGCGCGCCGCCGCCGTCAGGAAGGCGCCCATCGACAGCTCCGACGCGTCGAACTCTTCGTATTTCATCATGCGCCAAAAGATTTCCTCCACCGACATGACCAGGTAGTTAAGCTCGATACCTTCCGGCTTGACGATCCCATCTTTCACCGGCCGCGTCCGGTCGTAATCCTCGCAGGCCAGAGTCAACTTCAAGTTGCTCATCGTTTGCTCTTTTCCGTAGCAGTCCGCTTTTTCCGCGCCGCCGTAACTTGTTTGACAAACTTTTCTATTTCTTTAATGAAGCGCCGCTTTCCCGCCGTAGAAAGCAACTGATCGAGGTAGGCGCTACCGAGGCAAATCCCCGTCACTCCGACTGCGACATATTCCGCAACATTTTTTAGGCTGACACCGCCGGACACCATGAAGTGCACGTCCGGAAAGGGTCCTTGCATTTGCCGAATGAAATAAGGGCCACCGAGCAAGTCCGCTGGAAAGATCTTGACCAAATCGGCGCGGGCGCGCTGCGCCGCGATAATTTCGGTCGGCGTCGCTGCGCCCGGGAAACAGGCGATGTTCGCTGTGTGGCAAAGGCCGATCAAGTTCAATTCCAACGACGGCGAGACGATGAATTCGGCGCCAACGCCGATCGCCCGTTCCGCCTGCTGGGGAGCCAGCACAGTACCGGCGCCAACGTGCAGACCTTTTTTCGCCACCAGCTCTTTAATGACATCGAGTGCGCCCGGCACACTGAATGTGATTTCGACAAACTTGATGCCGCCTTCAGCGGCCGCACGAGCCAACGCCAGGGCTTCGTCAGCGCTCTTGGAGCGGATAACGGCGACGAGTCTACTGGCATATAACTCAGCAACAAGATTCGTTCGGTCCATCGATGGGTTACTGTTCGTTCCGTGTAAGATCGGCTCCGGACCGGCGGTATTTCAAGCGAAAGCTGAGGAATCCTTCCGGAAAGATCTCTCACTTCCTTCGAGAATGATGTAGCCGCGCAATAGCGAACCCTGGTGAGCAGGCATCGAGATCCGCGACTAGCTCAAACTTAGACCGCCGTCGACGATCAGAGTTTGTCCGGTAACGAAGTCTCCACCGGTGATGAGTCCCACAATCGCTCCGGCGACGTCCTCGGGTGTCGCGATACGCTTCAGCGGATAGCCCGCCGAAGCCTGCGCGATCACCTGCCGGTAGTCGGCGCCGAAATGTTGGCTCATCCATGGCGTGTCGGTAAAAGCGGGCGCCACGCAATTCACCCGGACGTTGGGCGCGAGGGCTACTGCTAGGCCGCGGGTCATGTAGATCAGCGCCGCTTTCGCCGTGCCATAGGCAAGCGATGACATAGTGGAGGGTGCCAGTACACCGGAAATCGACGAGACATTGATGATCATTCCCCGGCTCACATCCAACAGCTTGGCGGCGGCGCGCGCGCAGCGGAACGCACCCTTGACATTGACGTCAAGAATCTCGTCCCAAATCGCGTCCGTCAGTCCTTCCAGATCGCTAAGCTTAACCCAGTGCGTCGCCCCAGCGTTGTTAACCAAAATGTCGAGCCGGCCGAACTGCTTTTCGACTCCCGTCACCATCGCGCGCACTTGGTCGTCCTGCAGGATGTCGGCTCGAACCGCGAGGGCTTTGACCCCGGAGCGTTCGACCTCACGAACGAGGTCATCGGCCTCTTTCGCCGATTTTCGATAATTTACGGCGATCCCGCCGATGCCGGCTTTCGCCAAGCCGCGCACGATCGCTCCGCCGATGCCGCCGGCTCCGCCGGTGACTAATGCAACTCTGTTGTGAAGCTCCATGTCCTCACTCGGTTCGGAGTTTCAGATGCCAAACTTCATGTCGCACCGATCACGAGCCAAAATGACATACCTCCGTTATCGTCAACTCGAACGAAGAGAGAGATCTTTGTCCGGCAACACCGCTACTGTATGTAACGCTCATTAACCGCGAAGCTCATTGGTTTTCGCCTGATCGATGACCCAGTTGGCCGGCAACTTAACAAGATCGTCGGGCCTGCCGGTGTAACGCACAGCGACGCCGTACTTCTTTTCCGCCTCCTCGGCGGTGATGTAGCCTTCGATAACATCCCACCGGACTTTTTCCGGATCGCGCTGCAGCGGATCACCGTAACCGCCACCGCCGGGAAGATCGACGTGAACGACTTCGCCGTCATTGAGATCTTTCAGGGTTTTAGCGTTGAGTCTCGTCCCGTCACCGAGCTTGACCGCTCCGGTCGCTCCAGGGTGACCGCCCAACAGTCCGGGCGCCGGATAACTCGTGCGATCGGCAATTGAGCTTACGCTCCAGCGGCCGTTGCCGCGGCGCGTGAATTCAGTCAGCTGTCCCAAGCCACCGCGCCACCTGCCGGCGCCGCCAGAGTTGGGGCGCAGCTCACGTCGTTTCATCACCAGTGGCGAAAGGCTTTCGATGACCTCCGCCGGCACACCTGCCACACCGCTGGGAAACCCAACAGCGCTCAAGCCGTCTTGGGTCGGGCGCGCACCGGTACCGCCAACTTGGAAGACTGTCAGCGTAAATGACGGATTCTGTCCGCGCCATACGCTTAGCCAAATCGGATCGGCCCCTGGGGCCATGAGGCGACCGGGCAGGGCACCGGACAGGGCGGCAAAAATCGCGCTTGGAATAAAATGGCCGATCACCTGACGGCTCGCCACCGGCGCCGGGTCGAGTGCGTTGAGGATGCTACCCGGCGGGGCGCTCACATGCACCGGGCGAAAACTGCCTTCATTATGCGGCACGTCGGGGCAAATCGCCGCCTTGACCGCGAAGCTGGCATAGGCGTGGGTGTAATTGAGTACAACATTGATGCCGCGCGTGCTCTGCGGCGAGGAGCCGGCAAAGTCGATGAAGATCTCGTCACCGGCGATCCTGACCGCGCAGCGCACAACAATCGGCTCTTCAAAGCCGTCGCTCCAGGTTTCATTGTGCCATTCACCGTCGGGTAGCTTGCGAATCTCACCGCGCACGGCCGCCTCCGAGCGCTGTATGATTTCTTCGGCAACCGGATCGATCGAATCGAGGCCGAACTCATCCATCGTTTCCAGAAGCGCGCGGCCGCCGGTCTCGTTGCACGCGGTCTGAGCATAAAAATCACCGATCACTTCGTCGGGCTGGCGGACGTTGGACCGGACAATTTGCATCAGGATCTTGTTCGGCTCGCCGCGATCGAAAAGTTTCATGATCGGAATGCGCAAGCCCTCTTCGAAGACCTCCCGTGCCTCGGCCGAGAGAATCCGCCCGCCGATATCGGCGCTGTGACAGGTGTTGGCGAACAACGCGACCAATTTGTCGCTGCGGAAGATCGGCGTGGTGATCGTGATGTCGTTGATCTGTCCCGCCGTCTGCCAGGGATCATTGGTGATGAGCACGTCCCCCTGCGCGAGCTCGCTCCGCGGGAACGCCGCGAGGAAATGCTTCATCGACGTGGCCATGGCATTGATGTGACCTGGTGTGCCGCTCAGCGATTGCGCAATCATGCGGCCCTTGGTGTCGAACAGCCCGCAGGCGAGGTCCTGGCTCTCCCGCACGATCGTGCTGAACGCCGTGCGGATGAGCGTATCCTGTTGCTCGTTGGCCACTGACATCAGCCGGTTCCAGATCACTTCCAGTGTGACCGGATCGATCGCTTTATTGCCCATGGCTTAACTCCACGATGACATTGAGCCGGTCATCCACCCGGGCGCGACCGCCGACCCCTACGATCAAGGTCGACTCGCGCTCTTCGACAATGGCCGGTCCGGCGAATTCCGCACCGGGCTTCAATGCGTAACGGTCGTATACCGGAGTCTCCACGTACCCGTACCGTTCGGGAAAATAGGCGCGCCGTGAACCCTTGTGCGCGTCGGTTCGCTGGAACGAGTTCCCTGTCAACCTGACTGCGCTCTGCGGTCGGGGTCCGCTTGCGACAACCCGCCAATTGATCACCTCCAACGGAACGTCCGGGCCTTCTCGTCCATAGAGCCCACGGTAGGTCGCCGCGAATGCCGCCGCGATCGGCGCCAGGTGAACTGTGCTCAAAGCGCCATCGGGCAGCGCCACGGAGACTTCATGTCCTTGACCAACATAACGCATGTCAGCGGTGCGTTGATAGGTGATGTCGGTTGCCGACAGGCCGGAGCTCTCGAGCACCTTGCGACCTTCGGCTGCCATCTCGTCAAGCAGCTTGTTGGCGAAAGGCCAATCGAGCTCGTCCAGGCGGCTATATGCGCTGCGCACGAAATCGAACGCGAGCGGCGCAGCCAGCAGACCGAAAGTTGAACCGACTCCGGCGCCAAACGGAGAAATCAAGGCGGGCAAACGCAAAATCTCCGCAACACGGTAGCCGTGCACCGGTCCGGCGCCACCGAAAGCGTACATCGGCAAGCGACGCGGGTCTTTACCGCGCTCGCCGAGATGCGCACGCGCCGCGTTAGCCATGTTCTCGTTGACGATCTGATGAATGCCCCAGGCGACTTGCTCCGCGGTCATGCGCAGCTTCTCGCCCAATCTGCCCAATGCCCTGCGGGCGCCGTCGAGGTCCAACGGCATTTTGCCGCCGAGAAAATAATGCGGATCGAGATAGCCGAGGACGAGATCCGCGTCAGTCACCGTCGGCTCCGTACCCCCTTGGCGATAGCACACCGGCCCGGGGTCGGCACCGGAGCTTTCCGGACCGACTTTGAGCAAACCGAGCGAATCGATGCGCGCGATGCTGCCACCGCCGGCGCCGATCTCGATCATATCAATCACCGGAACGCGTACTGGCAAACCGCTGCCTTTGCGGAAACGATAAACGCGATCGACTTCGAACTCATGGGTTTTTAACGGCTGGCCGTCTTCGACCACGCACAGTTTGGCAGTCGTGCCGCCCATGTCGAACGACAGCAAATCGCGATGGCCGGAAAGCATCCCGGCCTGAGCCGCTGCCAGCGCCCCGGCCGCTGGACCGGACTCGAGCAGACGGACGGGGAAGCGTGACGCAGTCTCGGGGGTGGCGATGCCACCGCTCGACAGCATTACAAAAAAGCTGCCGGTGAAACCAATCTTGTCCAGCCGCGCTTGAAGTTGTGCTAGGTAATCGGCCACTCGCTCCTGAACGAAGACATTGGCGAGCGTCGTGCTCGTCCGCTGAAACTCACGAATTTCAGCCACCACCTCGGAGCTGAGCGACACGCGAATCGCGGGCGCAAGCTCGGCGATAATCTCGGCGGTGCGGCGCTCATGTGCGGCGTTGCGGAAACTGTTGAGGTAAGAAACAGCAACGGCCTTGATCCCCTTATCGCGCAACTCCCTAACCAGGCGCCGAACAAAGCCCTCATCCAGAGATTGAAGCACTGCGCCATCGGCCGCCACCCGTTCAGGCACATCGAATCGCAAATGGCGCGGCACCAATGGCCTGGGCAGTTCAAGATTGAGATCATAGAGCTCATAGCGATGTTCGCGGCCGATCTCAACGGCGTCGCGGAACCCCGCCGTCGTCAGCAGTGCGGTCGGTGCGCCCTTGCGCTCGATTAAGGCATTGGTCACCAGGGTCGTACCATGAATCAGCGTGCCGCGCTCTCCCATCTTTACAGCACCGTTGTCCAACGCCGGCCGCAGCGCATCCTCCACCGCCAGACTCGGATCACCGGGAGTCGTTAAGGTCTTGCCAATTACGGTGCGGCCGTCTGCGCCGACCAACAGCAGGTCGGTGAACGTCCCGCCGATATCAATGCCAACACGGTACATAAAAGTCAGTTCAAAAGGTTCAACAACGTTCAAGCATTCAAGGCTCGATGCACGATCTAATTCCGACAAACCGTTGAACTTTGAACTTTTGAACCTTGACGGAAGTTTTTACTGCGCAAACAAATCGAGAAGCCGCTGGGTCTGGTGCGCGGCGGCAGGCCGGAGCAGGGGAATTTTGACTCCTGCATCCCGGTATTGTTGAACGCGTCTCTTCACTTCATCCGGCGTGCCGCTGGCGGTCATGCCTTCGACGTAGGAGTCCGGAATCGCCTTGATCAAGCCCTCCATGCCGCCCTCGGCGTGAGCCTTCTCGAACCGGGGAATATCTTCCTTGCGAATGTACGGTTCCCCGACGCGCATCTTCGGCGCAGCGATGAAGGAGATTTGTACCGGATCGAGTTTGGTCGCCACTTCCCAGCGCACGGCGTCGAGCGCTTTTTTGTGGTCGTCTTCAATCGAACAGTTGATGATCTGCGCGACTTCGAATTGGGAAAAATCCCGCCCCGCCTGTGCGGCAGACTCTTTAATGATTTTCAGCGCATTGGCAGTATATTCCGGCGAGCAGACGGCATTCAGTACCACGCCATCGCCGACCGCTCCCGCCAACTTCAAACCGACGGTCGCCGTGGCAGGAACGTAGAAAGGGATACTTTTGCGGATCGGTTTCCAACCGAGGCCGACATCGTCGAAGTTGAGAAATTTGCCATGATAGGAAACTTTATCGCCGCTAAACAACAAACGCATCGACTCGATATATTCCCGCAGCACCTCTGTGGGTGTGGCGCCGATTTCCTGCGGCAAAGCGTGGACACGCGCATGGCTCTTGGTACAGGCTCCCGGCGCTACCGTCATCCGCCCGCCGGTTAATTCATCCAAGGTGGCTAGTGACTGCGCCATGACGACAGGACCGCGCAAACGAACAATCTGAGTCGTGCCGAGAACCATGTTTTTCGTCGCGAGGCCGATCGCCGCAAGTGAACTCACCGAGTCCCGCATGAGCTCAATGGTTTCCGAAAAGAAGGCCATCTCGAAGCCACGCTCCTCGGCTTGCTTCATGACATCGGCCATCTCTCTGACGTTAGTGAATTTGCCGTAGCCCAGCGCGTAACCGACTCGTTGCTTTGCCATTTAAATACTCCTCCGGTGGCTCAAAACGAGATTCCGCTCGTGCCGGCAAGTATAAACCGAATCACGTGCGAAGGCGACCGGGGAAACGGCCCATGAAGACGGCTTGCGGCGGAGTTAAACCCCCACTCCAAGCCTCGTACTCAAATGATCCTACCGTACCTTCATATTCCAGCCATAAATCCGCTCGCTCGGCAGCGGCCGATAGTCAACATTCTTGGCCAGACCAAACAGCAGTTGATGGCGCCACATGAAATGCGCCGGCGCTTCTTCCGTGAGGAGACTCATGGCTTGGCTGAGAAGCTTCTTGCGTTTGGCGGGATCAAAGGCTTGGCGCTCCGCGGAGAGCAACTCGTCCAGTTTCGGATTTGAGTAACCGATCCGCGGAGATTTTCCGGTCTCGAAATACTGCGACAGCGCGGCGCTCGGGTCAACGACGCCGCCACGGCCCATGTAATAGAAGGGAACCTTGCCGACTTGCACGTTCGCCCAAAGCGTCGCCCACTCGGGAGTTAACAATTTGGTGCGAATGCCGACGGCGTTGAGCATCGGTACGATCGCTTCCGTTACTTGCTTGTCCAGCGTATAACGTCCCACCGGGGTCGATAATTCGACGTCAACTCCGTTCGTGTACCCGGCCTGCTTGAGCAACTCGCGCGCCTTTTCAGGGTTGTAAGTGTACTTGGGTTGCAGATGGGGATCATAACCGTATTGTCCTTCGCCGATCGGACCGTCTAGTCGCGATGCTTCGCCTCTGAGCAAAGTCTTGATAATCGTGTCGCGATCGATGGCATAGGCAACCGCCTGGCGCACGAGCTTGTTGTCCCACGGTTTAAACTTCGGCATCATCGCCAGAAACATGATCTCCGTTGTATGATATTTGACGATCTTGTGGCGTGGGCTCCTTTCAACGCGCTCGCGCAGATGCGGCGGCACAAACTGCGCGATTTGAATCTCGTTGTTGAGCAGAGCGGTTACTCTCTGCTCCGGCTCCCGCATGATGCGGAAAACAATTTCATCCGGCGCCTGCGCATACTGCTGCCACATCGGATGGCTTTTGTCCTTGCCGATCACGAGTCTCTGGCCGGGAATGAGCTCGCGAAACTTATACGGTCCCGCGCCGATCGGATGGCGGTCGGCCTCATTCGGGCCGTACCGGTCATAAACCGCCTTGCTCGTCACGATGATCCGATCGAAGAGATAGTCTAGTAGCGGTGCCGTCGGCTCTTTCGTCGTGATCCTGACGGTATACTTGTCGAGCGCCGCTTCGCTCGCGACGGCCGAAACGTTTTGAAATTGTTTGGTGTACGGATCGCTGCGCGTACGCCGGAGCGAGTGCACAACATCCTCGGCGGTCACGGGCGAGCCGTCGTGAAAGCGATTGTTCTTGCGCAAGTGGAAAATCCAGGTTTTGGGATCTTTCACCTCCCACTTTTCCACCAACAGTCCAACGTGCTGCCCTTTGTCGAAATCGTAGGTGCCGAGGCAACCGAGGACCATGCACCAGACACTGTACATCAGCGACACACTGTCGCCGTAGGGATTGAACGTCTCCATGGTCTCCGTGACACCGATGGAGATACGGGCCTCGGCCGCCACCAGCGGTCGTACGGAAACTGAAGCGCCGAAAGCAACCACAAGCAAAAACGCCGCGATCTTTCGGTTCATAAGTTCCTCCCTCCCCTGTGTGTTTAAACCATCTCTATTTCCAAAGCTTCTTGTAAAAGCCTTGGTCGTCGAGTTCCTTGACATACCGGTCGTCGTAGAACGATTCGGGCTTCGCGTCTTTCGCTTTGGGATTTCTAGCCGCCGTTTGATTCAAAACTTCCTGGATACCTTCGCGCGTGTTATAGGGAATCTTGTCGACATAATCCAGGGCATACTGATAGACGGTGTCGAGCGTCTTGGCATCCGTTGCGCGGGCGTATTTCGCAATCGCGCGCCGGCTAAGCTCTTTGTCCGTAAACAGCCGGTACACCGCTTCCGCGTAGGCTCTTAGGAATCGCCGGACCAGATCCGTATTGGCGTTGATGAAGGAGCGGCGCGCCATAAACGCGTCGTGCGGAAAGTAAACGCCTGCTTTTCCCATGTTCATCAATATGCGCGCGCCAGCCTCTTCGGCGCGAAGGTTGGTCGGGCTTGAGAATGGAGCTGCGACAATAGCACCGGTCCGGAGCATGGCCGCCGCGGCAAACAGATCACCCGTTTGGATGAGAGTGACGTCTTTTCCGGGTTGAAGCCCTTGCTTGCGCAAAACATAACGCATCGTGAAGTCCGTGGATGAACCGAACCGAGTGACTCCGACGGTCTTACCGCGCAGATCCTCGACGGTTTTGATCTGCGGCAGCGCCATGATGTAGAACGCCGGAACCTTGACCATGGATCCGAACATGACAATGTCCGCTCCCCCCAATGCGGCATCCACCGCGGCGCTGCCCGCTGCGCCGGCGATCGGCAGCTCGCCTCCCAACATCGCCTGCACCATCAGCGATCCCGAAGCAATCAGCACGAGTCGAGAATCGATGTCATATTTTTCGAAGATCTTACCCTCTTGCGCGACCCAGAGGCCGGCGAAAACCCCGCTTGCGCTCGAGTACCCATGGGCTAATTGATCCTTCGCCAATGTCCACCCAGGCAACGCTGCGGTTAAAACTAGGCTCAAAACAAAAATTTGAATTCTTTTGGTCATTTCTGGATATCCTCTCTCTATCGCTTCCGGCAACATCCAAGTAGCTATCGCCAAATGAGAGCGTGTGTCAACTTCTTGTCAACCCGAATTCGAACCCGTCATTGCAATAGCAGCGGCTTATCCGCTAATAGTCGGTTTGTGAAAATCACAATAGATCTCTGACGGTAAACGCCGTGCGAATCAAAGGAGGGCCGGTGAGATCCCGACAGCCCAGTTTGAAACGTCATCTAACTTCAGGGTTATTGATTGTTTTCGGCAGCGTGCTTGGCCTCAACCTGTTAGCAACGAACGACCAGACGGCTTTCGCTCAAGCTTTCTACAAAGATAAGACGATCCGCGTGATCGTCGGCCAGGCGGCGGGCGGCGGCTACGATACCTACACGCGCACGATCGCACGCCATCTCGGCAAGCACATTCCCGGCAACCCATCACTCGTGGTCGAAAATATGACCGGCGCCGGCAGCCTGGTTGCAGCCAATTATCTCTACAATAACGCCAAGCCGGACGGCTTGACGATCGCCAACTGGAACAGTGCTTTCGTGCTCAATCAGGCGTTGGGCGACCCAAACGTTAAATTCGACGCCCGCAGGTTCGGCTGGATCGGCGCACCCAGCAAAGGGATCCCGGTGTTGGTCATCATGGGTTTTGCCGGTGTGAAAAGTTTCGCGGAAGCATCGGGCAAAGCTTTGCGTGTTGGCGGCACGGCGCCGGGATCGCACAGCGTCGATCTGCCGCTCATGCTCAACAAAATGATCGGCACCAAGTTCAACGTTGTCTCGGGCTATCAGGGTACCGCGCAAGTGCGTCTCGCGATGCAGCGGCGCGAGGTCGATGGTGATTTTACCAATTGGGAATCGGTGGTCGCGACGCGCCGCGAGATGATTGACGCCAAGGGCGATGATCGCTTGCTGCCGCTTTTGATTCACGCGCGGCTGAGCGATCCCGAGCTGAAAGACATTCCGTTATTCACGGCCGTCCTCGGCAACGAGCTCAATATCGGAACCTACAGAGCTTATATGGCACAGATGGAATATCAGCGCCCGCTCACGGTCGCTCCCGGAACCCCCAGAGACAGGCTGGAAATCCTCCGCCGCGCTTTTACGGCGACGCTCGCCGATCCGGAGTTTCAAGCACAGGCGAAAAAATCAAAGTTGGATATTACTTACGTTTCCGGCGAAGAGGCTGAGAAACTGGCCGGCGAAGTACTGGCAATTTCGCCGAAAGTCCGAGAGAATCTGCAGTTCCTCGTGCAGGCAAAATAATTTTTCAGGAGAAACACAATGGCCAAGAACGGGTTCAAGGCGATGGACTCCGACATGCACGTGTTCGAACCGGCCGACCTGTGGCAACGCCATATCGATGAGAAGTACATCGAACGTGCGCCCAAGGGCCTCAATCGCTCTTTTCGCGATCTAGGAATTGAAATCGAAGGCAAGATTATGCCGATTCCGCGGCAGCCCGAAAATCCCGCGCTGGCGAAATACCGGCAGGACTTCTTCAAAGAAAAATACGGCGAGGCAGGCAAACGAAATTTCGACGGCGTGTCGCAAATTGAAGCGATGGACAAAGAAGGTCTGGATGTGGCGGTCTTGTTTCCCACCCGTGGGCTCACCGTTCTCGGCATGGAGGACCTCGACCCTGACTTCGCCACCGCTGTCGCCCGCGCTTACAACGATTGGCTTTATGAATTCACGCAAACTGATCCCAGGCGGATGTATGGCGTTGCCATGGTTGCGCCGCACGACATCAGCGGCTCTATCGAAGAAATCCGCCGCACGGTCAATGAATACGGCTTTCGTGGCATCTTCCTGCGACCCAACCACGTGAACAAGAGAAAGTGGAGTGATCCGTACTACGATCCGCTCTGGGCGGAATGCGAGAAATTGAATTTGCCCGTGGGCTTTCATGAAGCCGGACGCGTCTATCTGCCGCAGCCGGCGTTCTTTCACATCTGCTCGACCTTTTCAATGTTCAACACCTTCGGCTTTCCTTTTGCCAATATGCTCGCGTGCGGCGACATGATCTTCGGCGGCGTGATGGAACGCTTCCCGAAGTTGAAAGTGGCCTTTCTCGAAGGCAACTGTTCGTGGGTTCCCTGGCTCCTTTGGCGCATGGGCGAATACTCCGAGACCACCGGCAAGGCGGAGTATCCGTATCTAACGCTGACGCCGCTCGAGTACTTCCAGCGCCAATGCTACGGCGCCGTGGAATGCGATGAGATCACCGCCAAGCACATCCCCGAGTACGGCCTCGAAGACAACATGGTGTTCTCCACCGACTACCCGCACCTCGACGTCAAGTATCCTTATGCCGTCGAGACGTTTTTAGAACTCCCGTTCCCCGATCACATCAAACGAAAATATCTCTGGGACAACTGCGCGCGGCTCTATAATTTCGCGTAGGAAGTCTACCGAATTCTTCACCCACAGAGCACAAAGGCCCGCATCATAAGCTGACCTTTGTGCCTCTCGTGGCGAGTGTGCTGCGAGCGGCTGCTCTATCTCTTTTTCTCTGCATGCTGGATAACCTCGTGCATCTCGAAAACATTCGGGCCGGAAAAGATCTCGGAAGGCGGGCGGTTGCGGTGCGCCTCCTTGAATTCCGCGCTTTCGGTCCAGGCGCGAAACGATTCTTCGTCCTGCCAGTGAGTTAACACGATGTAGTAGTCGCTTTTGAGCGGTCGAAGAATCTCCAACCGAACAAAGCCCGGCATATTCTCAACCAGCCGTGCCCGTCCCTCAAACCGTTCCTCGAACTCTTTTTCATGTCCCGCCGCCACTTGGAGCCGATTCGACACGACAATCATGGAAACCTCCTTCAATGTCTCTGGATTTTGAATATCGTTTCAGCGGTATGGAGCTCTTGATTGCGCCATAGCAAAAATCGCGACCAAACACGCGCGCGGTGCGCCACCTAGCGCTCGAGCGTTTCTCTGCCAACGAGCGCCAGCAGCATCGCGGACAGCAAAAGTAGCGGCGCATAGACCCAAAACGGCACGCCGGGATTATAAGTGTTCGCCAGATAGCCCCCGAACAGCGGCGCAATGCCGCTCCCTAGCTCGGCGATCGTCCGGCGCATCGCCTGCAATCGGCCGCGGGCGTGCGATGGCACCACATCATAGGTCGATGTCGCCAGAGAGCCCAGCGATAATCCTTGAGCCAATCCGGTAACGCCGACCAATGCTGCGAGTTGAGCAAAGCTGCCGGTCATCGGTATGAGCAAGAAGACGATGCCGGGAATCGCTGTGCTTGGCACCGTGCACCACTTTCTGCCGACCCGGTCCATGAGCAAGCCGGCCGGCAGGATCATGGCAAAAACGATGATCCCCGACACGGTGAAAAGCATGCCGATCTGCGTCGGCGCCAGTTGCAAATAATGCGCGGCGTAGAGCGGAAGCATGCTCTGCACGATCACGCGCTGTGACTGGCTGGCTAGAGTAGCGAAGACGATCGCGCAGTAAGTCGATCGAAGCTGAGGCTCGATCTCGCGATAGAGATGCTGGATAGCTTGGAGCCGCTCGCCGATCGCTGCGATACTCCAGCCGGTAGGCTTGTCCTGCGGTTTTTCCGACGGCGGATGCACGGCGGATTCGGGCCCGACCCAACCCAACGGAATCGACACCGCGGTTGCTGCCGCGTAGCCGATGAACGCGGCCTGGAAACTGTAAGTTTCCGTCAGCCAGCCGCCGGCAAATGGAGAGAATGCCGCGCCGATCGTGTGCACACCGTGCAACCCGCTAATGACGCGGCCTCGTTGGCTGCGATGCGCCAGATCGATTCCCGCAATCTCCCGAGCCGTTGCCCAAAGGCTATCGGCCGCGCCCAGGACCAATGCGATCAACAAAATCATCCAAAACCACGCGGTCCAAACGACGCACAGCGATGCGAGGCTCGCCGCCAGCGGCCCGCCCACCAAAGCCATTCGCGTTCCCATGCGGTCGAGGAGCACCCCGGCAATCACCGTACCAACGAATTTGCCCGCCGCGAACGCCGTGACGATCTGCGCCGCGCCTCCGGCGGACACGTCGAACTGTCGTGCGAGGACGGGAATAGTCGGCAAAATCATCGCCCAAGCACCGGATAAGAACGTGCCGGCGTAGAGCGCGCTCAGGCCGCGCACGGTGGAACTCGAAAGAGTCAAATTCATGCTGGAGGGGACGGTCGCTCGGCTACATGGCCGCGGCGCTATATTTGATTGCAAGGTTCGTTAGAAGTTCGTCGACGAGAGCATGATTTGCGTTAGTCGGCACGCCTTTCAAGTCCCGCACGAGCGTTTTGAGATCGGGAGCCGTCTCTGAAAGCATCGCGATCCTGTCGAAGTAGCGGTAGTACGCGAGGTCGTGACTGAGCTTGGCTTCCAGTGTTGTCGCCGCGTGCTGCCCACGGGTCTGCCGTCGAAATCGACGTTCGTAGTTGGGGAATTGCGGCATCAGGTCGAATATCGCGTTATTCGCCTCATCCGGCGAGGCCGATTTGAGCAAACGATCAGCAAGTTGAGCCAATTCGTTCAACTCGCGAGAGATTTGCCGCTCTTCGGCCACCGCCTCGACCGCCGTTTCCAACGCCGGCGCATCGCCTTGACGGCGGAAGAATTCGACGGTGGCAAGCGCTCCCAATGGCGTTACGACCGCCTCTTCAACTTCCCACGGTAGCTCGAAATTAGCATCGCCGTGGAGGTCTTCATGCAGAACCACCGTCACGCGGCGCACGATCGGCTCCACCGCGAACCCGGCTGTCGTCACTGAGCGAGCATCGGCGAATTCGTTCCCCTGACGGTAATAAACGCTGTAGCCGTCCACGCGATACACCTGTTCGAGCTTCAGACGGTCGCTTTCGTTGTAGAAACCGATCGCCATCCGTACGTCGACCGGTCCTTGCAGGGCGATCGTCCCTACTCGCTGCATCCAAAGCCACAGCATCGATAATGCCGGGCCACTGCCGGCGGTCCGCGCCAGTGCCTCGGTCGGCTCGATACCCAGTGATCGGCCGAAGGTTTTGACTTCGTCGATGAGGTTGACCGTCTCCCTTAGCCTTAAAGCGGCTTGCGCATTCGGACGAACGGCGCTCGTGCACGAAGGCAAAAACGCGCCGCACAGGAGCGCTACCGCGACTCCTGCCGCAAGTTCAGACTGGGATCGCCGCTTAATTTCAGTCAGTCTCATCCGAACCGGCATGCTAAAACTTCACTGCGCAAACAAATTCGAGATGGCAGCTCGGCCGGGAATTTGTCCGACTTCGACGAGTAAATCCATTTCCACTTCGGCGAGTTTTTGCTCCTTCTCGGTAAATGTGAACTCGATGCGCGGATAGCGCGCCGATGCCAGGAGCGCCTCCCGATCGCCGCCGTAACGGGCAATAAAAGCATCGGCGATCTCTTCCAGATGCGCCTCGCTGTAGGCGAACGAGGCGCGGAAAGCGCGCAGCAGGGTGTCCTTGATACCGGGGTGCTGCCGCAGCAAGTCTTCGCGCGCCGCCACCATGTGCTTGATGATCTCGTCAAACCCATGAAGTTTCTGCCAGGCTTCACCGTCGGTATAAAGACAACGCACACCGTCGGCCATCTCGCCGCGGAAAAAGAAATGATCGAGCAACACTATGGCGTCGGCTTTGCCGGTGATGAGCGCGTCGAGCAGCTTTTCTTGCGGGTACGATTCCCAACGCAGGGCTTTGTCGTCGACGCCGTAAACGCGGCGTAGCAGATACTGGTGAATAGCATGCACGCCCTGGTGCGTTGCGATTACGCGTCCCTCAAGATCCTTTGGCATCGTCACCGGACCATCCGTGCGAACGAACACGCCGTTCCCTTTGATCGTGGATTTCCACTCCGTAGCCAAGCCGATAATCGGCGCACCCTGGAGTTTACGCCGGAGGAAATTGGGCAGATAAAGGTTCGCGACTTGCACGTCGCCGCGGATCAGTGCTTCCTCCTGTTCCTTACTGGGCGGATCCGGCAGCTCAACCACTTTCATGTCGACGCCTTCGGGCTTCACCTTCCCCACCGCCAGGGCGTAGTAGGTGCGAAACATGCAAAAGCGGTTACGGTAGTGGGCAAACGTAATCTCCATGGTCACTCAGCTTTTCATTTGGAACCTTCGGTGGTCAGGTAATTTGCGAATCAGCCGCTGTCTGCTTTCCACGTTCGGCCGTCAAGAGCATGGCGAGGCTCCTTCCCCGCAAAGGCATCTCTCTGACATTGAACTGCTGGAACCTTCAAACGGATTCCTAGCCTTTCGCCACCTCTTCTTTTCTCCGATTGCAGATGTCCAGCGCGGCGAGCGCGTAGACTTTCGTGCAATTGATCATGTTGGTGATGCCGACGCCGCGCCGCACGCCGCTCGGTGAGTCCCACTCCGCGCCCGCTTTGGTCTCGGTCGGATCGACCAGATGGGTACCGAAGCCGGGGCCATAGGTGATCGCCGGCACGCCGTACTGCGCAATCCGCGAACCGTCACTGGTGATACCGTAGCGGATCGGTTTCGCATAGGGCACCGGCTGGTTGAACACGGTCTTGTGCGCCCGCTCCATCACTTTCACTAAAGGCTCGTTCTTGGAAATTTCGTACCCTGGCGTGGTGAGGTAGAGATCGACGCGGATATCGAGAATATCGCTCTCACGTTTTCTCACCCGTTCACAGACTTGCTCGAGGTCGCGCTTGATCGCCAGTGGAACGGCGCCGGGCAACATCTTCACGATGACGAAAATGTCCGTCGTCGGCCGCGTCCCCGGCTTGAACGGATTGCCGCCGTCGATGGCACCGATCTGCACCGTCGGCAGCATGAACTTGTGCGGGTTTTTGCGCTGGTATTCCCTTTCCCATTCCTGAATCGCTTGCGCCACCTTGCAGGCCGCGAGGACAAATTTGGTCGCCTTGCCATCGACGCTCACCCGAGCCCACAGTAAGCCGGCGTTGCCGATCTGCAGCTGCAATCCCGTCGGCTCGCCGATGATACACATGTCGGCCATGACGCCGTGATCCATCAAGTAGCGCGCTCCGACGCCCGCGCCGCGGTAACCCTTGCCCTGGAACCGGCCGATTTGCGCCTTTTCGATCTCGCCGACGACGCCCGCAATGATCACGTCACCCTTGAGCGTGACACCGGCCTTTTGAATCGCCGCCACCGCTTCGATATAGCAGGGAAACGCCGCCTTCATGTTGACCAACCCGCGGCCGTAGATGCGATCTTCCTCGACCACCGTTTCTTGCGGGTTGTCGAAATGATCCATGTGCGCGTTGAACATCAGGGTCGCGCCGTCACCCGTGCCCTTGAGCGTGCCGATTACGTTGGGGCGGCCGTCTTCGACGTATTGATATTCGACCTCCATGCCGAGCTTTGCGAATTCGCTGCCGAGGTATTTCGCCACCTCCTCTTCTTCACCGGTGATGCTGACGATATTGGCCAAGTTGCAGGCCACTTCGACGATGCGATCGCGATCGACCTGTTGCAGCACTGCTTCCATCCCTCTCTCCTCCCCAAGTAAGCCTTAAATGTTTGCGTGAAATTTTTGTAGCACAGCGTTGCTAGAAGTGACAACGTTCGGTTTGACCGAAAAGCGCAATTTCCTTAGATTGTGGTGCCATGACCGTGGGACTGGACATCGACGGCGTAGTGGCGAACTTTATCACGCCAGCGGTGGTTCATTTTACTCAGGAAAGAAAGTCCGCATTGATACAAAAGCTCGGCATTGGCCTTTTTGCCGATGACCGCCACGAATATTGTGGGGATGTCGCCACCGAAACCGATGCCGTCGCGCTGATGCCGCATCGGCCGTACAATCAAGCGTTCAACCCTCCACGGGTTCGACGCATCGACAAGTTTGACCAAGTTTGGGATCACCTGAAATAGGCAGCGAACCTCGATGGGCGCACTCGAAAACAAGATCGTGATCGTCACCGGTGCCGGCGGCGGTATTGGCGGCGCCATCGTCCGCCGCTGCGCTCGGGAAGGCGCCCGGCTCGCAGTCGTGGACATCGATCGCGAGAGCGCGGTGGCCGCGGCCGCTCAGTTGACCGCCCAGGGCGTGGACGCCGTGCCGATCATCGTCGATGTCACGAAGCAGGCGGCGGTCCGCGACATGGTCCACGCCGTGCTCGAGCGTTGGGCGCGCATCGACATCCTGGTCAACGTCGCAGGCGGCGCGGAGCGAAAACCGGTGGTCGAGATGACCGCCGCCGAATGGGATTACGTCGTCGATCTGAACGTGAAGTCAGCGTTTCTGTGCTCGCAAGCGGCGCTGCCCGCAATGCTCCAACAGCAATATGGTAAGATCGTGAACATTTCTTCGATCTACGGTTTTACCGGCAACGCGACGCGCTCGAGCTACGCGGCGGCGAAAGCGGCGGTGGCGGCCTTCACCAAATCGCTTGCCCTGGAAGTCGTCAAGGACGGGGTCAACGTGAATGCGGTGGCGCCAGGGCGGGTCACGACGCCGCGGGTTCGGGGACGTTATTCCGACGAAGCCTGGGCTGCGGCCGTAGCACAAGTTCCCATGGGCCGTGCTGGCACGCCGGAAGAAATCGCCAGCGCGGTAGTGTTTCTAGCAAGTGACGAGAACAGCTACATCACCGGGCAAACCGTCCACGTCAACGGCGCCCGGCTAAATTGGTAGGTAGCAGCCGTTCCAAAGTTCAACGGCGTTTTGATTAACCTCTGGTCTGAATGTAATTTTTCGTTCTAAACATTCCAGTCGTTCGATTTTGTTCGGCCCACTTCAACTCGAACGCTGGCTTGTGTGAGCACTGAAGGTAACGAGGAGGAGAGAAGATGTACGGCTGGCGCGCAAAGATCGGTCACGTCGCCCCATCGCGTGGCGACACCTTGGTGTATGAATTCTACAAGATGCTGCCCGAAGGCTTTATGATCCTCAACAGCACTGGAACGATCCGCCAGTTAGTGGACGCCGACTTTGAGCGGCAGCTGCAGCGCATCGAAGAAGCCGCAGCCGATCTGGTCGACAACCAATGCGATTCGATCATCATCGGCGGCTCGCCGCTTTTCACCAAGCTGGGTCACGGTAGCGACGTCCAGATGGCCAAAAAGCTGACGGCAAAGTTCGGGGTCCCGATTGCGCCCGGCATTACCGGCGAGATCGAGGCGCTCAAATCACTCGGGCTCAAAAAGCTCGTAGTCGCCACGCCCCACGAAGATACGCTCAACGAACGCATGAAAGCCTTCCTCGAAGCCTCCGGGTTTAATGTGTTGAAAATTCACGGCTACGGCGTGCGCAAGAACGCTGAGTTGACCGCCATGGACGAGCATTCTGCCTATAAGATCGCCAAGCGGCTTTATGAGCAGGCGGCGGACGCGGACGGCGTATTCGTCCCTTGTCCGCGCTGGCCGACGATCACGGATGTCGCTCTGCTCGAACGGGAAATCGGCAAACCGGTGGTCACCAGCTGCCAGGCCTATATCTGGCACGCTCTAAAGATGGCCAAAGTGAAGCAGGAAGTGAACGGCTTCGGCCGCTTGATGGCCTCGTTGGCCGATTGACTCATTTGTTCCGCTGCCGCGAGTGAGTCAGTTTCTGCTGCCGAATACCTCTTTCAGGAGATCGGTTGCGCGTGCGGCGGGATTGGTCCGGATCTTCTTTTCCTCTTGTGCAACCACATAGAAGATCCCGTCGGTGGTTTTTTCGGTCACGTATTGGTTGATATCGAAAGTGATACTTTTCGCGAACGGCACGTTTTCATAGCGGCCGATCAAATCGTTGTACTGCCGCGTCACCCCTACATCGGCCATGACGGTTTCAACCTGCGGCCGAAAAGCGGCGTGCAGCTTTTTGGAAGTCTTCGCTTTGAAATAGTCCGTTGCCGCAGTGTCGCTGCCATTAAGTATCTTGCGGGCGTCCTCGAACGTCATCTGCCCGATGGCGTCCCAAAAAATCTCTTTGGCGAAGGGCGCGGCCTTTTCTGCGGCGCGATTCATGCTCACGATAAATTCGTCGATCTGCGGGCCATAGCCGACCAACCGCAACGGTTGTTCGATCGATTGCAGGGGTCGCGGCATCAATATCTTGATCGCCTTATTCATGAGAAAGCCATCGACAGTGCCGGTTTGGACGACAGCGTTCTCCGTGCCGATTTTTAGAGCTTCCTGCAATCCCGATCCGATTTTAGCATCGCTCAAACCGGCGCCCGGTAGACCGCCGAAGCCCTTCAAAAACTTATCGAACTGCGCCGAAGCCGGCGACGCTGCCAGCAGTAAAAACAACGTGGTTGCCGCTAATCGAATCATCAAGTTCCTTCCCGTCGATGGCGTGATCAGGTGGCGCTGCGTTGCACCTGCCGGTGGGGCTCACTCTGCGGATAAATTACAATCGTTCTTTGAGCCGCGCCGGAGCCGGCGTGCGCTCTTCGCCTAGCCTAAAGTCGTTGACAGCCGCGGCGAAGGTCGCGTCGAGAATGAGCTCCAGAATATCCTGCTGTGCTTCGCGCGGCGAAAGTCGGAAGGCGGTCCGCAAGGGTTGGATCGCCGCTCGCCACTTGCTTTGGCTAATGTACGTGCGCCCGAGATAGAAATAGGCCTGCGCAAACTCAGGGTCCCGGCGAGTCGCGTCTTCGAAATAGGGAGCGGCTTCGGCAAACCGACCCTGGTTAAACAAAGCCAAGCCTTCATCAAAACTGTCATAGGCTGGGCCGAATCTTCCCAGAGTAGCGCACGAACTCACCGCCGATATAAGCGCTACGCCAAATAACAGCGCGGCAAATAGACGTCCCCTGATTGGCTTCATATTGTCCACCCCTCGCCCTTAGACGAACGAAAGCCCCGGATCTTAACCGACCCGCGGCCCTGTCTTCACTTGGCGAAGGCCGCTTTCAGTATCGGCTCGAGCTCGCCGCGTTCATGGAGCTCGTGCACAATATCGCAGCCGCCGACAAACTTCCCGTCGATGTAAACCTGGGGAATCGTTGGCCAGTTCGAGTAGTGCTTGATTCCTTCCCGGATCGCCGGATCGGCGAGCACGTCTTCGCTGGCGAACGGAAAGCCGTAGGATTTTAGAATGTCCACAGTGTGGGCGGAAAAACCGCACTGCGGAAAATCCGGCGTTCCCTTCATGTAGAGCATAATTCTATTGTTTTTTACCTTCTCATCGATTCGACCGTTGATATCTTGGGTCATAGGTAACTCCTTGTACGGAGAGTTCACGAGCCTAGTTTTTCCCACTGCGCAGGACTAAAGGTCTTAAGCGAAAGCGCATGGATGCGCTGGTCTCCCATCGGTTCCTTTAAGGCTTCGTTCACCATGCGATGCTGTTCGATCAGGCTTTTTCCGTCAAACGCCGGTGACACGATGATCAGCTGCCAGTGGTCGCCGCCGCCGGTCAAATCCTGCGTTTCGATCACAGTCACCGGCAGCGCCTTGGTCAATGTTTCCTTGATCTCTTCTGGGGAAATCATACGAAAAGGTTACCGATTCCGCACTGGGCTTTCAACTCTCCGGATTTTTGATCGGCACGGGCGCAAAGCAGCCGCACATTCCTCGCCGCTCCCAACAAATCATCCGATCGGGCCAGCGAAATCCGGACGCACTTTCTTCAACATGGCGCGCAAGTCCATCCTGAGCTCTTCCAGAGTTGGCCGACCGACAAACCAATAACCGCAGTAAAAATTGTGAATAGTCAAGTCCGGCAGGAGGGAAAACGTGTAGGGCATCGCAGTCACCCCCCGGCTTTTCGAGGTTTCTGTCATATCGAGCATTTTGACGACTTTTCTCTCGTGATCGCTGAGGAAAGTAAAAGTGGCGCCGAGGCCGGTTCTGAAAGCGTCATTGACCTCCGGCGGATCGACGCTCGCGACCGCCAGTTTGCAATAATTGATTGCCAGCTCTCTTTGAAGTTCGACGTAGTGGCGCAACTGCACCTGACATTTTCCTCACCAGTAGCCCCGGTAAAACGAAAGAATCAAGGGGAACTTCCCCACTGCTTCGGATAGTTTGACCGGCTGGCCGTCTTGATCCGGCAGCTCAAAATCGGGAAAATGCTCGCCTATGCGTAGATTCATCATCTAACCTCGTCATTTCGCATGGTTAACGGATCTTTTAATAAAGATCGCCGCTCTTCCAGCTCCGCCGGGCCGGTTCAATGAGAGCTCTCATGACCCGTGTATCTGCCGCACAACTGTCGCCTTTGTAACCGAATGTAGACCGGGCGTCAATCTTTGCCCCCGATCCAATCGCGCGCATCCAACGATTGGCCGGTGATTGTGGCCGACGCGTCCGAGGCGAGATAAAGAAATACCGGGACGATCTCTTCCGCTGTCGGCAAGGTCAAAGGGTCTTCCGCCGGATAGGCGGCGGCCCGCATCGTAGTTCTGGTAGCCGCAGGATTAACCGCATTGACGCGGATTTGAAATTCTTTCACTTCATCCGCCAACACTTGAGTGAAATTTTCGACAGCTGCCTTTGTCACCGCGTAGGCACCCCATCTGGCTTTGCCGCGACGGCCGACACCCGAGGTCACATTAATAATCGAGCCCGCGCGCCGCGCTAACATGCTCGGCAAAACCGCGCGGGTCATCAGAAAGATGCCGGTTAAGTTGACACGCAAAACTTCCTCCCAGGCCGCGAGCGGGTAGTCTGCCAACGGTTCGCGCGGTCCGAGAATGCTTGCATTGTTGACCAACACATCGATCATGCCGAAGCGAGCTGAAGCGGTAGCGACCAACCGTTGCGCGTCATCCGCTATACCGACGTCGCCCGCGGCGCCTTCAACCTTCTCGCCCGCTTGC
>DATBMR010000266.1:0-3379 GCA_036554745.1 Binatia bacterium | reverse complement strand
ATTTCAAAACCATCTGCGCGTCTATGACCGCGCCGGCGAGCGCTGCCGGGTTTGTCCGAGCGCGATCAAACGGCTCGCTGTCGGCAATCGCAGCGTGTTCTATTGCCCCAAGTGTCAGAAATAACCTGTTCCATCGTAGAGTCGCTCGCATCGTGGGTTTGCGGCGCGTGCATGCCTCGTGATTTAAGAAGTTTGCGCGGATGACTTCGCGGTCATTCTTCTCGCGATCGTGATTTTCTCGTTGTGCGTTTCCCCCGTTTGCGCGACTATCGGCTCGAACCGCGTGAGCAGAGAGCTGAGGACGTCGCGTGGCGGAGCACGTTTCGTTAGCGCGCGGGCAGCCGCAGAAATTTTTTCTCGAGGCCGAACAGATTGATGAACTCGCCGAACACGCGTGTGCTCAGTTCGGTGAGCCGCGCCATGTGCTCTGAAGTTTCACGGTGGATGCGCTCGAGATAGTCGGCGCCCCCCAAGCTGGAGATCTCTTGTTGATTTTCGGCAACCTTAAGCCAGCGTTGAATCATGGGTTCGTCGACTTCCATGTGAAACTGAAAGCCGTAGACTTTGTTGGCGTAGCGGAAAGCCTGATTGGCGCACAGCGGCGAGCAGGCCAGATGGCGGGTGGTTTTGGGAATATCAAAGGTTTCTCCATGCCACTGAAAGATCTTCTCGGTCGGTTGCAGTTCCGCCAGCAGGGGATCGTTGACCGCGTCGTCGGTCGGCGAGATGTCGTACCAGCCGATCTCTTTTTCCCGGTTGGGATAAACATCGGCGCCAAGTGTCTTGGCGATCAATTGCGCGCCCAGGCAAATGCCGAGCACGGGAATTTCCCGCCGCAGCGCCTCTTCGATCAGTTTCAGCTCAGTCGTCAAATGAGCCAGACGGTGGGCGTCGTTGACGCTCATCGGCCCGCCGAGGACGATCAAACCCGCGTACCCCTCGATGGTCGGCTGAGCGTCCGGATGGCGGGCGAAATTGACATAGCGGATGCGGAAGCCCGCGCGCTTGAGCATCGGGTTCAAAGTGCCGAGAAGCTCATGGGCGACATGCTGAAGGACGAGAAGCTTTTTCATCGAGGTTCAATTGCAGCGGTTATTCTAGTAGGCTGCAATTATAACTTGTGCCGGGGAAATTTAAAACGCCAATGATATCCACTGCGGAGATGCCGCAGGGCACCGAGTAGAGGGTTGTTTCGAGCTACTCCGAACTTAGCGAACTCGGCGCTACGTCGTGAAATAACGATCCTGCTTTGGTTGCCTATATGCGTTAGATATAAGAGGACTGGGCATGAAAAACAGTGAAATCCGGGCGGCCTGGGACTATCACAACGGCACAAAACATTCCTATCAAAGCATCCGCGCCAATCGCCATTATCTGGACTGGGAGAACCAGCCGATTCCCTTCAAGATCTACGGTGGGCTGGAGCCGATTTCATTGCCGCAACATTTGTCGTCTTCGGGAATGCCGGCTCTGCAGGCGATCGCGGCAGGCGGCGCGCCGACCGATGAGGAAGGAGCGCTTGCCAGCCAAACGCTCGCGGAAATACTGTTTCTTTCTGCCGGCATCACCAAACGCCGGAGTTATCCCGGCGGCGAGATCCTTTTCCGCGCCGCAGCGTGCACGGGAGCGCTCTATCACATCGATCTCTACCTCGTCTGCGGCGCTCTCGATGGACTCGACGCGGGAGTCTACCAATTCAGTCCACAGGATTTCTCGCTGCGCAAATTGCGAGCCGGCGATTATCGCTCGGTCCTCGCTGACGCGGCCGGCGGAGAACAGTCGATCATGAACGCGCGCTGCGCGATTGTCAGCGCTTCAACTTTCTGGCGCAACGCCTGGAAATACCAATCGCGTGCCTACCGGCACTGCTATTGGGACAATGGCACGATCCTCGCCAACCTCCTGGCGGCAGCGGCGGCGCGCAAGATTCTGGCGAAGCTGGTTCTCGGTTTTGTCGACCGGCTCGTAAACGAGCTTTTAGGGTTGGACTACGCCCGTGAAGCGCCGCTCTCTCTTATAGGCCTGGGATATGAATCGCCGGCGCGGATCGGGTTTCCTCCTGCGCCGCCGCCGGTGGCATTCGAAATCCAGCCGCTGTCGAAAAAGGAAGTCGACTACCCGGCGATGCGAGCGATGCACGAGGCTTCGTCGTTGGAAAGTGCGGAAGAAGTGAAGGGCTGGCGCGCGGCGGCGGGAGGAGCGGAAGGCGGAGAAAAGGCCAAAGGCGAATCGGAGAATCGTCGCTTCTCTCTCCAGTCGCTCGGCGATGAGGAAATACCGACGGACACCATCGAGGAGGTGATCATGCGCCGCGGCTCGACCCGCGAGTTCGCCCGCGAGTCGATCACGTTCGCGCAGTTGTCCACCATGCTCGATCGCGCCACGCGCGGGCTCAACGCGGATTTCCTGAGCTCTCCGGAAGCAACACTGAACAGCATCTATCTAATCGTCCATGCGGTCGAGGGCCTGCCCGCCGGCGCTTACGTCTACCGCCGCGATGAACGGGTCTTGGAGCTTCTCAAAGAAGGCGACTTTCGCCGCGACGCCGGTTATCTCGGGCTCGGCCAGGAGATCCCGGCGCACTGCAGCGTGAATATTTACTTCTTGACGGATTTGAATCGTACTCTGGCTCGTTTCGGCAATCGCGGCTACCGCGCCGCGCAACTCGAAGCCGCTGTCATGGGCGGAAAGATTTATCTCGCCGCCTACGCCCAGCGTCTCGGCGCTTCCGGTCTCACGTTCTTCGACGACGACGTCACCGAGTTTTTCTCGCCCCACGCGGCCGGCAAGAGCGTGATGTTTCTGATCGCAATAGGAAAATCAGTGAAGCGCACGGCGGCAAGTGCCTGAATATAAAAAATAGGAGGATGATATGACCGTTCTCAAGACTGCGATCGCGACCTACCCGCACACGAAAGGCCTGAAGGATGGCACGGTGTCCGTTCCCGGCGTCGAGTTCGAGCATGTCGAGCTATCGCCGATCATCGGCGCTTTTCGCCGCATGTGCCGCACGCTCGAGTTCGACGTCTGCGAGATGGCGATTACGACATACTTGACCGCCAAGGCGTATAACAAGCCGTTCACGGCATTGCCGCTCTTCGTGGTGCGCCATTTCCATCATTCGCCGCTTGTTTATAACACGAAATCCGGCGTGAAATCGCCGAAGGATCTCGAAGGAGAGAAAGTTGGCGTGCGTGCCTACACCGTTACAACCGGCGTGTGGGCGCGCGGGATTCTCGCGACCGAATACGGCGTCGATCTCGACAAGATCATCTGGGTCGTGGTCGACGAAGAACACGTGCAGGAATACCGCAAACCCGGCAACGTAATGGAGCGGCCGAAAGAAAACCTGGCAGAGATGCTCGCTAAAGGGGAACTC
>DATBMR010000246.1:0-20640 GCA_036554745.1 Binatia bacterium | reverse complement strand
GACAATGATCGAATTTACGATCGACACAGGAAGCGAAATCTCGTGCGAACCATCCTCGCGGAAACCAGCCGGCAAATCGTAAAAGAAAGATCGCGGCACCCGCCCTGGATGAGGGATGAAAACCAAGTGACGGCTTGAAGCGAATTGGTATGTCCCGCTGTAAGTAAAGCTTACTAATCGACTCGCCATTTTGCGGCGGGAGATTAGAATCCGATCGGGCCTTAACGCCTCATCTAACGCGCTTTTCCCGGATTCTCCCATTCGAGCGCCGACCCGGGCTGCAACCATTTTGTTGAATGCCTTGATTTTGTTAGCATTTTAATTCGTCCGCCGTGGTATCCCGCTTGCTCTAGGTGACCTCCATGAGCACCATGGACAAGAAGAATATCGGGTTTGAACTCACTGATTCTGCTCCTGAAACCGAGCAGTTGCTGCTGGAACGGCTAAAGAGCAGCACAAACGCGGACGACTATTTTCGTTGGCTCCTTTTCATTGTTGGGTTCTACAGATGCGTTAATAAGATTGAAGCTGCGACCGAATTGCTTAAAGGTTTCGTCAAGGAAAGCAGGAACGCCGATCAATCGGCTCACTGCTGTCTCGCGTTAGGCCAGATCGCCACCGACGAGCAGCGGTATGAGGCGGCACTCGACCATTTCACCTCGGCTTTGAATCTCGCGCCGACAAAACGGAAAGTGATTTACGTGCTGCACAATAACATCGGCTATTGCCTCAATTCGCTCGGTCGGTTTGTGGAGGGTGAAACCCACTGCCGGCTTGCGATCGAAGTCGACTGGACTCGTGCAAGCGGCTACCGCAACTTGGGCATAAGCATGCTCGGGCAGAAGAATATAATGGGAGCAGCGTGGGCGCTGGCGGAAGCCGTGAAGGCCGAATCTGGCGACAACCGGGCCCGCATACTGTTGGAGAAATTGCTGGCGTTGCATCCAAGTTTACCCGTTCACTGTCCCTGGATTGTTCAGGTCCTCTCAAATCCTGAGAAGCAAGCAGAAGCCTTACTTATCTGAAGTAGCCTTTCTTAGTTCGCTAAGTCCTAAAATCTCGACGTAACCCTAAACTGCGCTCCCCAATCGTGCAGTACGATAGGGTTTCTACCGTTTTCATATTGTTCGGCCGTCTGTCAGTCGCCTCCCGGCAAATCGATTCTAGCCAGAGACCTTCGCTTGAGGCGGTGACCTGACCTCAGGCCAGATCCGGACCGCTGCCAAGTCGATGACCTTTGAGGGCAGGTGCGTGGCAACGAACCATCAACATTTAAATTTAACCGGTTTTGTGGTTTTTCGTGTTGACTTATTTTTGGAACAGTGAGATAAGAACGTAAGGTTTTTTGCCTCTTAGACTTAATTTTATTAAATTGTTGGACCAAATAGATTTAAAAATACTTTATATTCTGCAAAATGACGGCAGGAGGCGGCTCGCAGATATCGCTGACGAAGTTGATCTATCCGCGCCGGCAGTCATGGAGCGGGTCAAAAAGCTCGAGGCGAGCGGTGTCATTCGCGGTTATCAAGCGTTGCTCGATGGCAAGAAAGTTGGCAAGGACATCACCGCCTTCATCGGCGTCTCAATCGCTAATCAACGGGATATCGACAAATTCGCCGAGCAAATGATGCGCTATGCGGACGTCTTAGAGTGCCACCACGTCACCGGAGATGAAAGTTTCATTCTGAAAGTCAAAGCCGCCAATACGAGCGCTTTGGAGAAGTTGCTTGGCGATATTCGTTCGGTCGAAGGCGTGACCCGGACGGTGACCAGCGTCGTCCTTTCGACGGCGAAAGAGAAGCTCACGCTCGAACTCGACGCCGGGCTCGCGGAAAACGCGCATACGAAAAAAAAGTGACGCTGCAAAGGCCGCGGGTCGCCGTATTTATCTCAGGGGTTCCTTTCATCGCCCGAGGCGCGCTGTGGTGTCGAACAAAGGGGATGAATCTTCAATGAAGGGTGAAAGCTATGATTAAGGCAGGCTTACCGCCTAGGCAAGGGCTTTACGACCCACGGTTTGAACACGACGCCTGCGGCGTCGGTTTTGTTGTGAATATCAAGGGCGAGAAGTCCCATGAGATCATCGAGCAGGCGCTGACCGTGTTGGAGAATCTCGATCACCGCGGCGCTTGTGGTTGTGAGGAGAATACCGGCGATGGCGCCGGCGTGTTGATGCAGGTTCCCCACGCGTTTCTGGAAGACGCCTGCAAGGGTCTCGGCTTTGAGCTGCCGGACCCTGAGGAGTATGGCGTCGGCATGATTTTCCTGCCGGATCATCGCGAGCAGCGCCGTCGCTTCGAGAAAATCATTGAGCGGATCATCGCTGAAGAAGGCCAGCGATGCTTGGGCTGGCGGAAGGTCCCGACCGATAACATGTATCTCGGCGAAACCGCAAAGCAGTTCGAGCCGTTCGTGCGGCAGGTGTTCATCGGCCGGGGCGCCGGGATCACGGACCACTTGGCTTTCGAGCGTAAGCTGTACGTGATACGGCGACGCGCCGAGAATACGATTCGCTACGCAGGTCTTCCCGGCGGGGATTTTTTCTATGTTCCGAGCATGTCGTGCCGGACATTGATCTACAAAGGCATGCTGACGCCGCGTCAGGTGTCGACTTTTTATCCCGATCTCTCCGATCCGTTGATCGAGACAGCGATCGCAGTCGTTCACTCACGCTTCAGCACCAATACCTTCCCAAGCTGGGGGCGCGCGCATCCTTACCGTTATCTGATTCACAATGGTGAAATAAACACGTTGCGCGGCAATGAAAATTGGATGTACGCGCGGCAAGGAATGCTCGCCTCTGAGCTCTTCGGTGACGATCTGAAAAAAGTCTTTCCCATCATCCAGGAAGACGGCAGCGACTCGGCCAAGTTTGACAATTGCCTTGAGTTTCTGGCGCTGAGCGGGCGCTCGTTACCGCACGCCGTGATGATGATGATCCCGGAACCGTGGGAAAATCACGAGAGCATGGATGAAAAGAAGCACGCGTTCTACGAATATCACAGCAGTTTGATGGAGCCGTGGGACGGACCGGCTTCGATTGCGTTTACCGACGGGTCGGTGGTCGGCGCGGTGCTGGATCGAAACGGTCTTAGACCATCGCGCTATTACGTGACTAAGGACGATCTGGTGATTATGGCCTCGGAAGTAGGCGTTCTCGATGTGCCGCCCGAGCGCGTGTTGGAGAAACGCCGCCTGCAGCCGGGAAGAATGTTCCTGGTCGACACCACCGAAGGGCGCATCATTAGCGACGAAGAGATCAAGCAGGAAATGGCGTCAGCCAAACCATACGGAAAGTGGCTGAAAAACAACGTCGTGCGTTTCGCCGATCTCCCCAATGTGAAGGAGAAGGAGCCGAGGGAAGACCATCAGGCGACACTGCAGCAGTTGCAAGCTTTCGGTTACAATTTTGAGGACCTGCGCATCAATATCGGACCGATGGCGCAGAACGGCATTCAACCGGTCGGCTCCATGGGAACGGACACGCCGCTTGCGGTTTTATCGGACAAGCCGCAGCTACTTTACAATTATTTTAAGGAACTGTTCGCCCAAGTGACCAACCCGCCGATCGATCCGATCCGCGAGGAGTTGATCACCTCGACGACGCTTACGCTTGGCAGCGAGGGCAACCTTGTCGACCCGAAACCCGAGAGCTGCCGGCAGCTACGGCTTCCCGATCCGATTCTAAAAACTTCCGATATGGAAAAGCTTCGCCGGATCGACGAGCCGGGCCTCAAGTCGAAAACGCTGTCCATCCTCTACAATCCGCGGGACGGAGAGGAGGGGCTCAAGCGAGCGTTGGAAGAGCTGTTCAAGGCGGCCGACGCGGCGATCGCTTCGGGGACGACGATCCTGATTCTGTCGGATCGGGGCGTCGATCGCACCCGGGCGCCATTACCGGCGCTGCTCGCTACCGCGGGCTTGCACCATCATTTGATTCGGCGCGGCACACGCACGCGGATCGGTTTGGTGCTGGAGTCCGGCGAGCCGCGCGAAGTGCATCACTTCTGCCTCCTGGTGGGCTATGGCGCCCAGGCGATCAATCCTTATCTCGTCTACGAATGCCTCAATGACATGATCCACGAGGGTTTATTGCCTGGCCTCTCTTATCACGATGCGGTCAAGGGCTATAACAAAGCTGTCTATAAAGGCGTCGTCAAAGTCATGGCCAAGATGGGAATTTCGACCATCAAGTCCTATTGCGGCGCGCAAATTTTTGAGGCCGTCGGGCTGGGTCGCGAACTGGTCGACCAATATTTCACCTGGACGCCATCACGAATCGGCGGCATCGGGTTGGCGGAGATTGCGCGCGAAGTCGAACGGCAGCACGCGCGCGCGTTTCCGACGTACCCCTTAAACGGCCATACGCTGGAGGTCTACGGGCAATACCAGTATCGCAAGGACGGCGAACTGCACCTGTTCAATCCGCGGACGATTCATCTGCTGCAGAAAGCGACGCGCAACAACGATTACAAGGCGTTCAAAGAATACACGCGGCTGATCGACGATCAGTCGGAACGGCTTGCGACGTTGCGCGGGCTGATGACTTTGAAATGCGCGTCGAGCGCTATTCCGATCGATGAAGTGGAGCCGGTGGAAGCGATCATGACGCGCTTTAAAACGGGTGCCATGTCTTACGGTTCGATCAGCAAGGAAGCGCACGAAGCGCTGGCGATTGCGATGAATCGGATCGGCGGCAAGAGTAACACCGGCGAAGGCGGCGAGGATCCCGCCCGGTACACGCTCGAGCCCAACGGCGATTCGAAAAACAGCGCGATCAAGCAAGTGGCGTCAGGCCGCTTCGGGGTTACCAGCTACTATCTCACACAAGCCAGAGAGCTGCAGATCAAGATGGCGCAAGGCGCTAAACCGGGGGAGGGCGGCGAGTTGCCGGGCCGCAAGGTCTATCCCTGGATCGCCAAGGTGCGCCATTCGACACCCGGTGTCGGCTTGATCTCGCCGCCGCCCCATCACGATATTTATTCGATTGAGGACTTGGCGCAGCTGATTCACGATCTCAAGAACGCCAATCATCACGCGCGTATCAGCGTCAAGCTCGTTTCCGAGATCGGCGTCGGCACGATCGCGGCGGGCGTGGCCAAGGGACACGCGGACGTGGTCTTGATCAGCGGTCATGATGGCGGCACCGGCGCCTCGCCGCAGACGAGCATCAAGCATGCCGGCTTACCCTGGGAGTTAGGACTGGCCGAGACGCATCAGACCCTAGTGCTGAACAATCTGCGCAGCCGGATCGTGGTCGAGACCGACGGCCAGCTTAAGACCGGCCGCGACGTAATTATCGCGGCGTTGCTCGGCGCCGAAGAGTTTGGTTTTGCGACCACGGCTCTGGTGACACTCGGCTGCATCATGATGCGGGTTTGCCATCTCGATACCTGTCCTGTGGGCGTGGCGACACAAAATCCCGAGCTCCGCAAAAAGTTTACCGGCGATCCCGCTCATGTCGTCAACTTCATGCGCTTTATCGCTCAGGAGATGCGCGAGTATATGGCCGAGCTTGGTTTTCGCACGATCAACGAAATGGTCGGCCGATCCGATCGCATCGAGATGCGCCGTGTCGTGGCGCACTTGAAGGCCAAAGGATTGGATTACTCTGCGATTCTGTACCAACCCCGGGTCGGGTCCGAAGTCGGACGCTACTGCCAGATTCCACAGAACCATGGCTTGGAGAATGCGCTCGACAATCAAGTGCTGCTCGACTTGGCTGCGCCGGCGCTGGAGCGCGGCGAAAAAGTCAAAGCGACGCTCGATATCCGTAACACCAATCGTGTGGTCGGTACCATTCTCGGGAGCGAGGTGACGCGTCGTTTCGGGCCGCAAGGTTTGCCTGAAGACACGATTCATTTTCACTTTCAGGGCTCGGCGGGTCAGAGCTTCGCAGCCTTTATCCCGCCTGGTATGACTCTCGAGCTCGAAGGCGACGCCAACGATTATTTCGGCAAGGGGCTATCGGGCGGAAAGGTCATCCTGTATCCGCCGGAAGGTTCGACTTTTGTGCCTGAAGAAAACATCATCGTGGGCAATGTGGCGTTCTACGGCGCGACCAATGGTGAAGCCTATATTCGAGGCATGGCTGGCGAGCGTTTTTGTGTGCGCAACAGCGGTGTGCGTGCGGTGATCGAGGGCGTCGGCGACCATGGCTGCGAGTACATGACCGGCGGGCGCGTCGTCGTGATCGGCAAAACCGGCCGCAATTTCGCGGCCGGTATGTCCGGCGGCATCGCCTATGTTTTGGATGAGGACGGCGCGTTCAAGAAACGGTGCAACTTCGAAACCGTCGACTTGGAACGACTCGATGAGCGCGATCTCCAGGAAGTGGAAGAGATGCTCAAGCGCCACGCGATCTACACTCGCAGCGCTCGGGCGTGGCAGCTGCTCGCGTTGTGGCAAGAAACGGCGCTTAAATTCGTCAAGGTCATGCCGCGCGATTACCGCCGCGTCCTTGAGGCGTTGCAAGCTGCCGAGGCCAAAGGACTGGTCGGGGACGAGGCGCTAATGGCCGCATTCGAAGCCAACAAAAACGATGCGGCGCGGGTCAGCGGCAATTAAACGGCAGTCGCTGCAGTAGCTGGCTTCGAGCCGGCGCCGATCGGCGCCGAACCGGTAACTCGTAAACCATTGCATTACTGCGCGCGCTTTGCGTGATCGTTTAGGATTGTCGGGAGCAGGGTCGCAGATGGGTAAACCAACCGGATTTATGGAATACGGGCGGGAGCTGCCGCAGGATCGTTCCCCCTTAGAACGGGTGAAGGACTGGAACGAATTTCACGAGCACTTCGCCGAGGAAAAACTGCGCCAGCAGGGCGCCCGCTGCATGGATTGCGGCATTCCATTCTGCCATACCGGCCAGCTGATCAGCGGCATGGCGTCCGGGTGTCCGGTCAACAACCTGATTCCTGAATGGAACGATCTCGTTTATCGCGGTCTATGGAAAGAAGCGCTCGAGCGCTTGCACAAAACCAACAACTTTCCCGAGTTCACGGGACGGGTCTGTCCGGCGCCCTGCGAGGGCTCTTGTGTCCTCGGTCTGAACGAGCTGCCGGTCACGATCAAAACTATCGAGTGCGCGATTATCGACAACGGTTTTGCGCAGGAGTGGGTGAAAGCAGAACCGCCGGAAAAGCGCACCGGGAAAAAAGTTGCCGTGATCGGCTCGGGGCCCGCGGGGCTCAGCTGTGCTGCTCAACTGAATCGCGCCGGTCATTTAGTAACGGTTTACGAGCGCGCCGACCGGATTGGCGGACTGCTCACGTACGGCATTCCGAACATGAAGCTCGACAAGAAGATCGTCCAGCGGCGCATCGATCTAATGGCGGCGGAAGGCGTCAAGTTCATCACCAACGCCCATGTCGGCGTGGATTTGCCTGCGGCGAAATTGAAAGAGGAGTTCGACGGGGTTGTCCTATGCATGGGAGCCACCAAAGCGCGTGACTTGCCGATACCGGGCCGCGAGCTCAAGGGTATTTACCCGGCGATGGAGTTTCTCCGCGCCAACACTAAGAGTCTGCTCGATTCCGGCCACCAAGACGGCGCATTCATTTCAGCCAGGGAAAAACACGTGATTGTCGTGGGCGGCGGCGATACCGGTACGGACTGCGTCGGCACCGCGATGCGTCATGGATGCAAAAGTTTGACGCAGCTGGAAATTCTGCCGCGTCCGCCCGATACACGCCAGCCTGACAATCCGTGGCCGGAATGGCCCAAGGTGTATAAGCTTGATTACGGCCAAGAGGAGGCGGCGGCTCGTTTCGGCGCCGACCCGCGCATTTATCTTACTACCGGAGAAAAGTTCGTCGGCGATGACCGGGGCAACGTCAAGGAGCTACATATCTACGATGTTGAGTGGGTTAAAAATGAGCAGGGCGCCTTCGTCCCCAAGCGCGTACCGAACTCGGAAAAAGTATTAAAAGCCGATTTGGTTTTGCTTGCGATGGGCTTTTTGGGGCCGGAAGACGCCGTCCTTTCACAACTCGGCGTTGAGCGCGATCCCCGTTCGAACGCCAGAGCCGAATATGGTGAGTACGCGACCAGTGTACCCGGAGTTTTCGCCGCCGGGGATTGCCGTCGTGGCCAGAGCCTGGTGGTGTGGGCAATTAACGAAGGACGTGGCGCCGCCCGGGAGTGTGATCGTTTTCTCATGGGCGAAACCAATCTGCCCTAACAAGCTTTTAGCTAACCGTCGCGCAACGAGCGCTCGCGGCCTTGGTCTCATTCTCGGCCGGGTCTTACCCTCTTGCTTAGCGGCGTGTGATCGTCCGAAGTAGGCCTTTCACCCTCCCCGGGCGGCTCGTGGGCACCGCCTTTTCTGGCGTGCCACTTTGCCACCAATGTCAAAATCAATACAAAGGGGGTGCGGCATTACGCTCGTTGCAAGGACAACCGTGTACATTTAGGTCATGGCACTGACGTTGCTCTTGCCGATGGCAGAGAGCGGATTCCGAGACGAATCCGCTCAGTACTCGACTGAAAAAGGCGAACTCTCCGCGAGGCGAGGGCGGAAAACCATCACCAGAGAGGCACTGTTCGAAGGGCGGGTGATCGCCGAGTTACCGGAACTGAACCACTTGTTTAGCGCGGCTAGGAGTTAACTGATGAAACAAGACACCGCCAAGAGCCAAACAATTGTGGCCGCCGACAAACCGATCCAGGGCAGCCAGGGGGACGCTGCACCGTTCTTGGGTTTTGCGCGTCAATTGCGCGCGCTCGGACAGGCTCTGGAAAAGTTCAGATTTTCGACGGTCGAACTCGAATTCAAGGACGGAACTTATCTGGTAAAGGGACGAGCGATTTTGCCAGAGAAACTAAAGTTTTCTTTTTCTCGCTTCGTTAGCGAACTACTCCGTAAGCCAAAATTTTCCTATTCGGCTGGTCAAGTGGATCTGCGTTTCTCACCCGAGGAAATCGAACGCTTTGACGTGCGCGGCAGGATCCGCCGCCAGGACCCGGGTAAAATGCCGGACCCTTACAGTATCTCGCAAATTTTGCGCGGAGCGGGATCGTACCTGGACAATCGGGAGGTGACGAGTTGGATTGGAATTTCGTTAAAGGGGAAATGGGTCACCGTTAGTTACCAATCAACAGCGGGCCGGCTAGAGCAAGCCCAGCAGGATCTCGAATATTTTTACGATTATTGGGTGAAGATGTATCTGCGACGCAGCAATCGCGAAAAAATTTCCGCTCCGAGCGATCCAACCGTCCTGGTGACCTGGCACGGGATCCAGCGGGCCGGTCTTGTCTCGAAGGCATCCTAGCACGTTGATGAAAAACCGGATTGCAGGCTGCTCAAAAAGATCTCAGAGCCAAGGCGCGCGAAAAATCGGCGAGCGGAGGCGTACTTAGCGAGTACGTTGTAGCGAGACGATCGAGCGCAACGCAGGATATGAGTCTTTTTCAGCGGCCTGCTAGGATGAGCTTCCTGCGGGTGCCAAAATCTTGCCAACAGTCTTGCGAGTTTTTTGTCGGCTGCAGCGACTAAAAAGGCGCCTCCCGATCGGTGCTGGCTTGAAGCGCTCAAGCCATCTGTGTGTCAAGCCGGTAGGTCTAAATTTTCCGCAAGGATAGCCGATCTCCTTTCTAGTTGACCCAAAGCATATTCAAATTCCCAATGTCCGGCAGCAAGCCGAGAGAAATTCCTGACTGGAGAATCTTATTCTGCGACTGAAAGAAGCCTTGGTCCCACTTATCGGCAAAATTGGCTTTGTTCACTTTGATTCCGGCGACGATCTCATCTGGCTTGCTAAGATTAAAAAGCTCCTTGGCCTTCGATTTGAAGAAGTCTTCGTCCTCTCCCTGTTTGATCATTTGGACTGCGTCCGCATAGGCGCTGCGGATCGCTTTGACGAGGCCGGGCTGCTTTTCGACTGTCTCCTTGAGCATGCCGACAGTGGATTTGAGCGGCGGTGAGCCGAAAATTTTCGCCAATTCCGTGTCGAAGTCAGTGAGCACGCGATACTTGCCTGACATCACCAACCGCGTCGTGTGCGGCTCGAACATATTGATCGCCTCGACTTCGCCGCGCTCCAGCAGCGCGATCAGAGCGCCGGTCTCAGCCGGTACGTTTTGAAAGTCCTTCTCGATGTCCAGCTTGCTTTCTTTCGCGATTACCGCGGAGAAGAAATAGGCGCCGGTGACGCGTGCGAAGTTGCCGATCTTTTTCCCCTTAAGCTCGATAAAACTCTTGTAAGGGGCGTCCTTCCTCACGATCCAGGAATTGCCTGACCAGATTTGCGGCGCGATCAAGCGAATATCGGTGCCGCTCTTCACCAGATTGACCGCTGTGCTCGGCTGCATGGCGCTGGCGAGGGTACGGCCGAGCTTGACGGCATTGGCAGCTTCGGTGAAGTCCATCATCATGTTGTTAATCTTGATGCCGTATTTTTTATCCAGTCCTTTATTCTCGATCAGCGCGGCGATGTAGCCGGACTGGCCGGCGGCGCTGGTGGCGATGTTAACGGTTTGCAAGGCCTGTCCCGCGGCCGCAGGAGCGGCCAAAATCACTAGGAAAAACACGACAGCCGGCGCAAAAGAACTCAGCATCATAGATTTCATTCCTCCCTGAGCGTAACTTTCGTCTCCAACTCGGCCGCGAAATTGTAGATCGCCGCGCCCCAATGGCGCGGCGACGGCAGCGGATTGGCGACGTACTCGCCGAGCGTTGCCGGGCGGCGCGTAAGAGTGACCACAAAATCACTCATATAAGCCGCCTCGGGCAAATTATGCGTCACGAACAGTACTGTCCGGTGCAGCTGCTCGCAGAGTCGCCGTGTGGTCTCGCGCAGCTGGCGTGCGGTCAGCTCGTCGACGCTGGCAAACGGTTCGTCCATCAAGACCACGTCCGACTCGACCGCCAAGGCGCGGGCGAGGCCGACGCGCTGTCGCTGCCCGCCCGAAAGATAGAGCGGAAATTGGTTGAGGTACTCTTCGAGGCCGACGAGCTGCAAATAATGTTCGACGCGCGCAGACCAATGCTCCCGCCTGACGCCGGCCCCCTTCAATGCCAGGCCGATGTTTTCCCCGACCGTCTTCCACGGCAGCAAACGTGGGCTCTGGAATACGTAACCGATCAGCGGCCGATGATGATTCTTACCATTGCTCACGAACCGGAGCTCGCCGCGGTCGAGCCGTTCAAGACCGACAATGGAGTTGAGCAAGGTCGATTTGCCGCAACCCGATGGGCCGATCAAAACGGTGACGCAGCCTTCGCGCGCCTCGAAGGACAAGCGGTCGATGACCTTGAACGGGGTGCCGTCCTCGCGCCGAAACCACTTTTCCGCGTCCCTGACGAGCAGCTTCGCCACCTAGCGTCTCCACACGTCGATCTTCGGGCGCCAGGCGGTAAGCCGGCGCTCGGCAAAATTAATCATGCCGTATTCGATCACGATCATGGCGACCACGAAGGTAAGGGTCCAGGCGATAACGCCCTGCATGTTGAAAACCTGATACGATTTCATCACCTGGTAGCCCACGCCGTTGCTCGTGCCGAACATTTCGACCACCACGACCACTTTCCAAGCGAGACCCAACCCGTAGCGTGTCGCCGCGAAAATATTCGGCACCAGTTGAGGCAAAATGACCTGAGAAATCTTCATCCACTTCGTGAAATGAAACACGTGACTCATGTCCATGAGCTCTTTGTCGAGCGATTTCACTCCCGCCCAGATATTGATGACCAGCATTGGAAAGATAGTGACCGTGACCGCGAAATAGGGGGAAAGCTCGTTGATGCCGAACAGCATGACTGCGATCAACGCCCACATGAGGCCGGGAATCGTCAGGCCGAGCACAACCAGCGGCTGAAAAAAACGTTCGCCCATGGCGACCGTACCCATGTAAATGCCGACGCCAATGCTGCAGAACATGGCGAATACGGCGCCGACAAAAACCCGGCGCAAACTTTGATACATGTGAAAGAAAAAAGTGCCGTCGGTAACCAGCCGGCTTGCTTCCTGCAAGGTACTCAATGGACTCGGTAGCAAGCGCGGATAGATCAGATAGAGCACCCACCAGAGCGCGATCACGCTGGTTACCGCGGCGAGCGGCGGCAATAGGCGGCCAAGAACATCGCGGGTCTGCGACGGCGCTAGGGGCGGCAGAGTTTCCGCTCCGGCAACGCCGGCGCGCCGACCGGTGAGAACCGCTGGATTCTGTTGTTCGAAAGCCACTTACGAAAGTAGTGCTATAGAAATGCAAGCGATGTCAACCGGCGGCTCTTTGTCGCAGTGAAAAGCGTTCACATGCTCGCGGGTCCTCGGTCTCTCGGAATCTGCTAGATTATTTCACAGGACGTTTTTAAGGCGCGGCTACTCAACCGATGTCTCGAGAGTCAGTGGCGGCCCCTGACTCAACGCCATCATGTCGTTTGGTTTGCGTTGACTTGACCGATCGGCTGGGATTAGTTTCACTCTCGTCTTTGATCCCGCCAGCGGAGGTTATTCTCAATGCCCAATGCAACCGCCCCGTTCGCGCCGCGTCCCATGGACGAGGTAAAAAAGGAGCTTCTGGAACGCGCCACACACAATCGCAATCCGTTTCTCTATACGATTTATGACGAAGTGGCGCCGGTGATCGATCAACTTCAGTCCGTCGACCGCGATCGGTGGGCAGAGGCGTTCAGCGCGCTGGCGGCGCCGCACGTGGAGCGTGCGGTCCAGGCCGAAGCCGCAGGCGATGTCGATACGGCGAGACGAGAATATCTGATTGCCTACGATTGCTATCACGTGGCGCGCTATCCGGCGCCGAATTCGCCCGGCAAGCGGGCGGCGTACCGCAGATCACAGGAGTATTTTCACAGGGCCGCGCGCTACTTCGACCCGCCGTTGGAAAGGGTCGAAATGCCGTTCCAGGGTAATCCAGGAGAAGGACGAGCCGCGGTCGGTCTGTTGCGCAAACCCGATAGTCCCACCAAGCCGCCGGTGACGGTTATCTGGGGCGGCATCGATGCGTTCAAAGAGGAACGGCCGACCGAGCCGTACTTAAGAGCAGGTTTTGCAACGCTGTCCATCGATATGCCGGGCGTCGCCGACGCGCCGCTGGCGGGATCGGAAAATGCCGAGCGACTTTGGGATACGGTGTTCGACTTCATCGCGAGCCGATCGGACTTGGATGCCGGCCGTGTCGGCATCCACGGTGGCAGCACTGGTGGATACTGGGCAACCAAAGTGGCGCACACCCATGCGACTCGCTTGCGTGCGGCAGTGAATCAGGGTGGCCCGGCGCATTTTGCTTTCCAGAAGGATTGGATCGTCAAAGCGCAACGCGGGGAGTATCCCTTCGAGCTGGCGGAAACCTTGGCGTGCGCGTTCGGCCGCTCGACCGGCGAAGAATGGCTTGAGTACGCGCCGAAGCTATCGCTGCTCGATCAGGGCATCCTGGAAAAACCCAGCGCGCCGCTGTTGTGTGTCAACGGCATCGATGATTCGGTTTTCCCGATCGCAGATATGCATCTGTTGCTCGAGCACGGCAACCCGAAAGCTGCGCGTTTTTATCCGGGCGGTCATATGGGCGGCGCAAACGCGCAATCGGTGATTATCGGATGGCTGAAAGAAAAGTTGGCGCGATGATGATCCGGTGATCGCAACGCGCGATGCTCTCGTCTTCACGCGCGAGACTGAGAGCGCACTACAGAGGGCTCAAAGTTCGCAGAGTCCGAGCCGTGTAAGTGGGCCTTCTCCGCGCCCTCCGCGCCTCCGCGGTGCCATGATCGATTAACGTTGGATTTGCTGTTGTTGGCGTAGGCGCTCGAGATCGTGCTGGGTTTGGTTACGGCGGATTTGATCCTGCAGTGAATCGATGCGTTGCTGACGCTGCAGCTCATCGATCTGCTGCTGTTGCCGTAAGGCGTCCTTTTCTCTCTGGAGCCGTTGGACCTTCTGCTCGCTCTGCAAACGTTGGAGCTGTTGTTCGTTTCTTTGCTGATCGAGCTGCCGTTGAGTTTCCGCTGCCTTGGGCTGGTGGGGCTGCGACGGGTCTGTCTTCTCCTGCTTGAGTTGCTCCAACTGCCGCTGTGACTGACTTGCGTCTTGGTCGCGTTTGAGGTTTTCAATTCGCTCCTGACGCTGAAGTTCTTTCACTTTCTCTTCCCGGCGCGCTTTACTCTGATCTTGCAAAAGCTCTTCAACCTGGTCCGCCGCGCCCAAGGCGGAGTCACCCGCTTGCGATAGCGGCAAAAGCAGCAAGGCAGCCAGCCAGAAATAGTTCAGATCATTTCTCGTTTTCATCGCCGATTTCAGCGTAGCATATATTTGAAACCATGGAAGTGAGCTAGGCTTGTGACTCTTTCCATCGGCCGCGATGATTTGATAGGGATAGCGTGAAGCAGCGAAAGGAGCGCGCCATGGGTTACATGCTCGAGGGCACATGGAAAAACGACGATCGGATTCCCGCCGATGCGCGCGGCCATTTCCAGCGCGCGGAGTCACAGTTTCGCCATTGGATTACAGCGGACGGCAGCCCCGGGCCATCGGGCAGCGGCGGCTTCAGGGCGGAACCTGGCCGCTACCATTTATTCGTGTCCTATTCCTGCCCCTGGGCGCATCGGACGATTATTTTTCGTAAGCTTAAAAAACTTGAAGACGTAGTCTCCATATCCCTCGCTGACAAACCCAAGACCGAAGGTTGGGCATATTCAAAAGCCATCGACGATTTGCAGCCGTGCGACGACGGCGTCTTTCGGCTTTATCAGCTCTATGCTGCCGCGGATCCGCATTACAGCGGGAAAGTAACCGTCCCGACCTTGTGGGATCGCGAGCGCCGCACAATCGTCAATAATGAATCGTCCGAGATCATTCGCATGTTCAATTCCGCCTTCCAGGCGCATACGGATGTGAAAGACGACTTCTACCCGGCGGCGCTTCGCCCCGAGATTGATCGGATCAATGCCGCCATCTACCGGCAATTTAACAACGGCGTCTATCGCGCGGGGTTCGCGCGCTCTCAGGAAGCCTATGACGATGCGGTGCAGCAAGTGTTCCAGTGCCTGGAAATGATGGAAGGACTGTTGCGCGAGCGTCGGTATTTGGCAGGTGAGCGCATCACCGAAGCAGATTGGCGTGCTTTCCCGACCCTCCTGCGCTTCGATTTAGTCTATTACAGCCACTTCAAATGTAACCTGCGGCGGGTGCAAGATTATCCAAATTTAACCAATTATCTGCGCGAGCTTTACCAGTGGCCGGGAATCAAAGACACTTTGGACCTGCACAAGATCAAGGCGGGTTACTACAGTCAGCTCAACGTCAATCCGACCGGCATCGTGCCGATCGGGCCGTTGCTCGATCATTTAGAATGGCGGCATGACCGTAACCGCCTGCCCGCAGCGTAACCTGGTATGGTGCGTGAGAATGAGCCTGCTCTCCTTTCACGCCGGTTTGAATTTCGGCAGCCAGATATTCTGTGAGGCCTGCTCAAAGAAGACTGAGACTTTCATGCCGAGTTTCACGTCTTCCACCGGACAGCCGACGATGTTAGTGATCATGCGCGGCCCTTCGTCCAGGTCGACCCACGCAACGACATAGGGAATATCAGGCTCGAATGCCTTCGATGCCGCACGGCCAACCACCTGGCGAATCACCGTGAAAGACTAGACTTCGCCATTGCCGCCCAGGGGCGTCCATTCGAGGCGATCACCGCCGCATTCATTGCACGAGGGGCGGGGCGTCCACACCCAGGCGCGGCAATCCTGACAGCGCTGCATGACAAGTTTGCGCTGCGCCGCTGCCTCCCAAAACGGCTTGGCTTCGGGAGTGACGGCCGGCAAGGGTTTTCCGATATCGATTTCAGCCATGACTTCTCACAGGTCATTACCGAGGACGGCGACGGCGCAGCAACCGAGATTTTTACCGTACGGAAGAACTCCCAAACCGGTGACTAAACCGGTCTTTGCATTTGGTATCTGACGCTCGCCCCCTTCGCCGCGGAGCTGGCGCACGGCTTCGATGATGTGCAGCGTACCACCGGCGGTGGACGGCTGGCCGCAATTGATCATGCCGCCGCCGGTTTGAATCGGCAGTTGTCCTTTGAACGTGAAGTCGGTGCGCTCGTAAAAATCCACATCGCCCTTGGCGCAGAACCCGAGATCTTCGATCTGCAAATAGACCACGATGATGTAGTCATCGTAGAGCTGCAAAAAATTGACGTCACCGGGTTTGACGCTTGCCATGTCCATGGCCACCCGACCGGCGTCTTTAACGCCCATTACAAGCGCGTCGGATCCAGCGCGCGGCCCGTATGATGGATTGCTTCGTTCGCCGAATCCTTTGAGGTAAACGGGCTTTTTGCGCAGCGACTTGGCGCGCTCCGGCGAAGCCAGGATATAGGCCCTGCCGCCGTTGGCGGGCATGACGCAGTCGAGCAAGCGCACCGGATCAGCGACCAAGCGCGATTCCTTGTAATCCTGAACCGTGATCGGTTTGCGTAGGTAGGCGAGCGGATTCAAGCTCGCATGATAACGGCCGGCAACCGCGATCTTGCCGAAATGATCGAGCGTCGCACGGTACTCATGCATGTAGCGACGCATGACCATGGCGATCTTGCTATTCGGTCCCATGGTGCCGTAGGGAATTTCCCAATCGCGCATGTCGCCGGGTTGAAGGCCACCGCCCCAGTGTTCGGAAAACGGCGCCGCCGCGCCGATGACAAGCGCGATGTCGATGATCCCCGAATGGATTGCCGCGGCCATGCCGCCGAGCATGGACACCGCACCGGCGCCGCCGGTGGCGCCGCCGAGCAGAAAGCCAGGCGTGATACCGAGTATTTCGCCGGCCTCTTCGGGCCAGAAAGGTTGGGGATAGGCCGTGGGAATCGTGACACCGAGACCTTGTCCCTGAAAATCTTTGAGAGCGAGTCCGGCGTCTTCCAGCGCCAAACGCATCGCCCATGAGAGATACTGCGCGGTTGATTTGCGCGGCTCGCCGGGTTTCGACCCCAGGCGATCGGTCGGTGTTTCGCCGATGCCGACAACTGCGGCTTGGTTGTGCAGGCTCATAGAGAGATCGCTGGAACATAGGGCAGAAACAATTTTAATTCAACAAAAATAAGGGTATCTCGATCGCCTTGACACACGTCGGTGCCGTGATAAACGAATCGATGTTCGAATGCGCTAAATCAATTTTGCTAGGCTCGAATGGATGGAGTTGCCATGCGAAAGTTCGATGGTGTGACGAAACGTTCTATCGTGCTAAGCGCTCGGGTCGCCATATTCGCCCAATTGTTTTTCTTCTGCGCTTGTGTTGTCGCCACGGCGGCGCGAGCCGAGAAATTCGTCATCGCCTGGTCGGCGGTAAGCGCCCTCAACTCGCCGTTCTGGGTGATGAATGATGCCGGGCTGCTCAAACAGGAAGGTTTGGACATGGAGCTGGTGTATATCGCCAGCTCGCCGACGGTGGCGCGGGCGACGCTCGCCGGCGACATCGTGCTTTCGGGTGCCAACAGTCAGGTCATCGTCGACGCGGGATTGAACGGCGCCGACCTGGTCGCGATGGGTGCCATCACCAACGTGGTGGCGTTCTACATCATGGCCGCGCCGGAGATCAAAACGGTGACCGACCTTCGCGGCAAGGTCGTCGGCGTGACGCGCTTCGGCGCTTCCACCGACTTCGGCATGCGTATGCTGCTCTCCAAATATGGGCTGGAAGCGGCCAAGGACGTCCCGTTCATCCAGATCGGCGGCATGCCGGAGTTGGCCGCGGCGCTATCGAAAAAAACCGTCTTTGCCGCTCCGATGTCGCAGCCGATGGTTTATCTCGCGCAGAAGGCCGGCATGCGGATGCTCGCCAACTTGGCCAAAGAAGACATTCCTTTCATGCATATCGGGCTCACAACTTCGAGACGGTGGATAAGGGAACATCGGCCGGCGGCCAAGGCGTTTATCCGCGCTTACGGGCGAGCGATTCATTTTATGCATACGCGCAAGGAGGAGACCCGCTCGATCTTTGCCAAATACACCAAGATCAGTGACGCCGGCATGCTCGACGGCAGCATCCAGTACGGCTACGACTTCATGGAAAAGATTCCGTTCGTCAAAGCGCAGGCGTTTCAGGTGACGCTGGACCAGATCGCCAGGACCAACCCTAAGGCGAAGCAAGCCAAGCCGGAACAGTTCTTCGACAACAGTCTGGTGCAGGAGCTGGTCGACGAAGGGTTTTTCGCCAAACTGTGGGGAAGAAAGCTTTAACTATTCGCGCATCAACACGAGGAAGCAATGCCGTTATTGATCAATAACGAAGAGATCGACCAACTGCTCACGATGAAAGACACCATGGAGGCGCTGGAAATCCTCTACAAGGAGATGGGCGAGGGCGTAGCGGTGGCGGCGCCGCGCTCCGACGTGCATTCGCCGACGGCAGCGGCGCAAAGCGCCGAGGGGCCGATGGCCCACTATCTCAAAAGCATGAGCGGAGCTTGCCCGCACTTCGGCACTGCCGCGCTGCGCTTTTCTTCGGACATTGTCACGTGGCGCGACACCGGCGGCGGTATGCGGCGGGAAAAATTGCCCAAACTGCCCGGCAACCGCTGGATGGGAGTCGTGCTGCTGTTTAGCACGGCGAACGGCGAGTTATTGGCAATCATGAACGACGGAGTGCTGCAGCGCTTTCGCGTCGGCGGCGCCAACGGTGTATCGACGAAATACTTGGCGCGTGCTGACGCTGAGAAGGCCGCCTTGATCGGCTCCGGCTGGCAGGCCGGCACTCAGGTGATGGCGGTTTGCGAAGCGCGCAAAATCAAGAGCATTAAAGTCTACAGCCCGACCAAGGCCAACCGGGAAAATTTCGCGAAGCAAGCGAGTGCGCAGGTCGGCGTCGATATCGTGCCGGTCGACTCCTACGAAGAAGCGGTCAAAGGCGTCGATATCATTATCACCTCCACCAATTCGCGCACACCATTTCTCGGTAAATGGGCTCTGGCTGAAGGCATGCATATCAGCGCCATGCAGCGCGACGAATTCGACGACGAAGCATTGCGCGGCTGCGATCCGCTCGTGCTGCACACCCATGCGACCGAAAACAACGTCACTTCCTCCGCCCTCGCCCATTTCGAACGCGATGATTTCAAGTTGCGCGATCATCCGACCGAGCGAAACATCGACTGGAAAACCCTGCCAACCCTGCCGGATTTGCTGGCGGGCCGCGTTAAAGGAAGAGAACGGGCCGATCAGATTACCGGTTTCGTCAACAATATCGGCTTGGGGGCGCAGTTTGCCGCAGTCGGCAAGAAAGTTTACGACGCCGCAAGAGCCAAGGGTGCCGGCCGCGAAGTGCCGCTCGATTGGTTCACCCAGGACGTACATCCGTAAGCGAGCACCCGAAAGAGTAAGCCTGCTTGTGTCATTTGGCAGTTTCCCAAAGAAACTGACCTTGCCATTGACAGTCAAGCTTGTTTTGGCCTTGTTGTCATTCCCAAGATCGTTCTTGAGCGGCGTTTTGACCGGCAATCTTGCCGGCGACGAAGCATTCCGTGATGTTGCCCGCCTCTAAATAGAGGTGACCGTAGATCGAGCTGATCTCACCGGCCACATACAGGCGCGGAATCGCTTTCTTCATGGGATCGAGCACGCGCTGCTTCACGTCATGCTCCGGGCCGCCCTGGGTATTGTTCACGATCGGCCACGCTTCCGTCACGTAATAAGGCGGGTTCTTGATCGGTATCATCGTTTTCGGCGGACGTTTATGGTCTTCGTCCTGGCCTTTTTGGCAGAGCTCGTTCCAGCGCTCGACGGTCGCCTTGAGAACTTTGGGATTGACATCGATCTGTGCGGCGATGTCTTCCAGTGAGTTTCCTTGCTTGATCCAACCTCTGTTGATTTCGGCGAGATTGTCGTCGCTCCAACTGGCGTCGTAGCGCTCGTCGTTGACGATCGGAATGCCGATCGGCCCGAGCTTTCGGCCTTCCTCGTCAAAGATCAGATAGCACGGGATGCGCGGGTAGTCCTGGATGTCGGCGTCGTAGAATTCCAACGGCCGCGTGCCGGTGTCTTGGGGCGCGGGCGGATACTCGTCCATGAAACGCTTGCCGAACTTATCAACAGCGATCCAGATCATCTTGCGGTTTTCATTGCGCGGTCCGGCCCAGACATGCCGGATCGCGAATGGCAGCTCGGGAAATTTAAAGCCGTAGCCGCCATGGAAGTGCCACATATGCCACAGCCCGGCGCCGGCTTTTTGCGCCATTTTGATGCCGTCACCGGTGTTGCCGAGATAGACCGGATAGACCGGCTGAGCCTCGAAGTACTGGAGCTTCATCGCATCGTCGTTTTCATAGCCGCCGCAGGCGAGGATCACGGCTTTTTTGGCTTTGATACGCAGCGGCTTGCCGTCATGCTCGGCGAGCAGCCCGAGCACTTCGCCGTCAGGGCTCAGGATCAGCTCTTTCGCCGGCGTTGACAGCATGACTTCGATGTTGCGTGAGTGGACGTTGTCGTAGACGACCTTGAACAAACGCGCGCCACCGCGCAGCCCCTTGGCCCAGGGGAACTCGGCGTAGGCTTGAAAATCCTTGAGCTTGATCGAGTCGATGTCGTGAGTTCCGGGAAACGGATAGGTGCCGTGGCCGCGCGTTTCGGTCTTGGTGGGCTCGGTGCCGCTGACCTTGGCGAGCTCGGTGACCCAATCGAGCATGCCGACCATTTCTTCG